>NZ_JAYMZR010000022.1:14232-79940 GCF_035828615.1 Streptomyces sp. H27-D2
TTCCGCTCCGGCCCCGGCCGAGGTTTCCGCTCCGGCCCCGGCCGAGGTTTCCGCTCCGGCCCCGGCCGAGGTTTCCGCTCCGGCCCCGGCCGAGGCGTTCGCCCCCGCCCCGCCGTCTGCCCCCTTCCTGCCGTTCATCCCACGGCAGCCCGCGTTGTCGGTGGGGCGTGGTTCGATGGAGGCATGATCGAAGACATCGCCACCGTGGATCTGTCCGGCGTCGAGGAGGCGGTTCGCAAGGCGGCCGCCGACGAGGTCATGCCGCGATTCCGGCAGCTCGCGGATCATGAGATCAGCGAGAAGAACGGCCCGCACGACCTCGTGACCATCGCCGACCGGCTCGCCGAGGAGCACCTCACCGCCTCGCTCACCGCCCTGCTGCCCGGCTCCGTCGTAGTCGGCGAAGAAGCCGCGCACGCCGATCCCGGCATCCTCGCCGCGCTGAGCGGGGACGCCCCGGTGTGGATCGTCGACCCGGTCGACGGCACCCGTCAGTTCGTCCGCGGCGAGCCGGGCTTCGCGACGCTCGTCACCCTCGCGCACCGCGGTGAGCTGCTCGCCTCCTGGACGTACGCGCCGGCCCTCGGCCTGATGGCCATCGCGCGGCGCGGTGCGGGAGCGCTGCTCAACGGAGAGCCGATCCGGGCCGGCTCACCCGCGCCCACGAAGACCCTCGAAGTGGCCATCTCGCACTTCGACTTCACCGATGACGCCCAGAAGCGGGCCCTCGCCGTACTGGAGACCGACGGCATAGCCCCGCGTCCCTGCGGCTCGGCGGGGCTCGAATACCTCAAGGTCGCGCGGGGCGAGATCGACGCCATCGCCTTCTCCTGGGAGAACGCCTGGGATCACGCGGCCGGCCTGCTGCTCGTCGCCGAGGCGGGTGGTTCCAGCGGCACGGTCGCGGGGGAGCCGTTCCGGATCGCGGGCGGAAACGCCCTGCCCTTCACCGCGGCGCGGGACGCCGCGACCGCGCGGCATATCCTTGGCCTGCTGGCAGCCGCCGGCTGATCGTCACAGCTGATCCTCAAGGACGAGGAGGAGGCCCAGGTGCCGTCCATGCTCGATGCGGTCGTCGTGGGGGCCGGGCCCAACGGGCTGACCGCCGCCGTCGAACTCGCCCGCCGTGGGTTCAAGGTCGAGGTGTACGAGGCGGCGGAGACGATCGGGGGCGGCGCGCGGACCGAGGAGTCCACGCTCCCCGGCTTCCGGCACGACCCGTGCTCCGCGGTGCACCCCCTCGGCATCGGCTCGCCCGCCTTCAACGCGATGCCGCTCGCCCGGCACGGCCTTGAGTGGCTGCAACCCGAACTCGCCATGGCGCACCCCTTCCCCGACGGCACGGCGGCGACGCTCGCCCGCTCCGTCGGCGAGACCGCGATGTCGCTGGGGCCGTACGACGCCGGTACGTACCGTCGGCTCGTCGCGCCCTTCATCGGCAAGTGGGACAGCCTCGCCGCCGACTACCTGCGCACCCAGTGGGACGGGCTGCCGCGCGACCCGCTGACGTACGCCCGCTTCGGCCTGCTCGCCGCGCAGCCCGTCTCGCTGCTCGGCCGCCGCTGGCGGGGCGAGAAGGCGGGCGCGCTGATGGCAGGCCTCAGCGCGCACGCCATCGCCCCGCTCAACGGTTTCGCGACCGCGGGCATCGCGCTGATGTTCGCCGTCGCGGCCCACGCCAACGGCTGGCCGGTGCCGCGCGGCGGCTCGCAGGCCATCTCGGACGCGCTCGGCTCCTACCTGCGCGAGCAGGGCGGCGCGATCCACACCGGATTCGAGGTGAAGCGCCTGGACGACCTCCCGCCGGCCCGCGCGTACATCTTCGACACCTCGCCGACCGCGCTCGCCCGGATCGCAGGGCTGGGCAACGCCTACCGCAACTACCGTTACGGCCCGAGCGTGTTCAAGGTCGACTACGCGCTGGCCGGCCCGGTCCCCTGGACCGCCGAGGACGCGCGCAGGGCCGGCACCGTCCACATCGGCCCCAGCAGCACGGAGATCGGCGCGGCGCTGACCGCGGCCGTCACGGGCCGCGAACCGTCCGTGCCCTTCCTGATCACCGCCCAGCCGAGCATCGTCGACCCGAGCAGAGCCCCGCAGGGCAAGCACACCTTCTGGGCCTACGGGCACGTCCCGCACGGCTGGACCGGCGACGCCACCGACCTGGTCGAGCGGCAGATCGAGCGCTTCGCCCCCGGCTTCCGCGACCGGGTGCTCGCCCGCGCGGTCGCGGGCCCGCCCGAACTGGCCGCGAAGAACGCCAACTACGTGGGAGGCGACATCGCCTGCGGCGCCTTCGCGGGCATGCAGAGCCTGCTGCGTCCCAAGCTCGCCCGCGTCCCGTACGCCACCGCCCACCCGGCCGTCTTCCTGTGCTCCGCGGCCACCCCGCCGGGCCCCGGAGTCCACGGCATGTCCGGGCACCACGCGGCCAAGGCGGTCTGGCGACGGCTCCGGGAGACGTCCCGATGACCGCCCCTTCGGCCCCGGTCGCCCTGACGCTCGTACGCGGCGACATCACCGAGCAGACGGTGGACGCGATCGTGAACGCGGCCAACTCCTCGCTGCTGGGCGGCGGAGGCGTCGACGGCGCGATCCACCGGCGCGGCGGCCCGCAGATCCTCGCGGACTGCCGCAAGCTGCGCGCCTCCCACTACGGCCGCGGGCTGGCCACCGGCAAGGCCGTCGCGACCACGGCCGGCCTGCTGCCCGCCCGCTGGGTCGTGCACACCGTCGGCCCCGTCTGGTCCGCCGAGCAGGACCGCTCGGACCTGCTGGCCTCCTGCTACCGCGAATCGCTGCGCGCCGCAAGGGAGTTGGGGGCCCGCACGGTCGCCTTTCCCGCCGTGTCCACCGGCATTTACCGGAGCTAATCGCAGTGCTCCGCCCTTTAGGGCGGGGGTGAAGCGATTCTGAGAAGTGCTCTGGCCGGCAGGTTCAGGCGGGGCGTTGCTGGTTCTCGATGTACTGGCGGACGACGGTGAGCGGTGTGCCGCCGCAGGACCCGGCGAAGTATGAGCGGGACCAGAAGTGTCCGCGCCACAGGTGGCGGCGGAGGTGGCTGTCGTAGCCTCCGGGAGGAGACACCCTTGAGGCTGTTGGCCAGTTTGGGCAGGGCGATCTTGGGCGGGTAGTTGGACGAGCGGGTGGACGTGATCTTGTTCGCCGTTGAACTCGCGCAGCTCGGCCTCGAAGCCTGTGCGGACCTCGCGCGCGATCTCTTCACAGCGGGTCAGCATGGCGTCGGTGAACGCCTTCCGGCGGTACTTGGTGACGAAACCACGTGGGCATGAAGGTGGTGGACGACGTGACGACTTGTGCGCACGGTGGGATCGGTTTCCGAGCGCGGTGACATAGGGCGACGATACGATCACTGGTATGGGGCTGGAGCGGGGGCTGGTGAGGCGGCAGCGTGGTCATCGCGCGCTGCTCGTGCTGTCTGCGGTGCAGGAAGCCAGGTTGGAGGATCAGGCGCACGCCGCGCGGGCGTTGTGGAATCTGCTGCACGACTGGTGGACGATGGCCCCCGCGTGCCGACGGCCGTCCCTGTCCGACGCCGACGCGGCGATCCGCCAGGCCCGCAAGGAGATCCCCTGGCTCGCTGACCGGGAGGCTGCCCGCACCGACCGTCCCGCGGCTCGCAGCCGGGAGACCACGCGCCGTCCGGTCTTGCCCGTCGCGCCGAGCACCGACACCTGGTCATTCACTGATTCCGTTGCCATGCCGTCCAGTCAGCGCACTGCCGCGCGGACCGGCCACGGGCCGGGGCCTCGGCCCCATGTCCATCCTTCCAAGCCGCCGGCTCGAAGCCCGTTTCCGAGAGCCGGATCAGCTTTCCGCCGCTTTTCATCGGCTTCTGCCGCCTTCTACCGCCTTCTGGCGGATTCTCCGGGAAGGCGTGCCGCGAATAGCGCGGAGCGGGACCGGGAAACCCGGGATCGGAGGGCATCCGGGAATGCGCCGCTCCGCCGGTCGGCCGAATCTCCCTTTGTCCGGACCCGGCGCACCGCGGACCGCCATGGGCAACGCGGGGGTCCGGCGGATAAGGTCGCAGCGGCGCGACTGCCTGTGCGAAAGCAAGGCCCGGAAAGTAAGGGGATGCCACGTGGCGGACGCCGCAAGGCCCACGAGACATGTACTGATCGCCGCGGACAAGTTCAAGGGTTCGCTCACCGCCGTGCAGGTCGCCGAGCACGTCACGGCCGGGCTGCGCCGGGTCGCACCCGGTGTCGAGGTGGAAGCGCTGCCCGTCGCCGACGGGGGCGACGGCACCGTCGACGCCGCGATCGCCGCGGGCTTCGAACGCCGCGAGGCACGGGTGAGCGGCCCGCTCGGCGACCTGGTGACAGCGACCTACGCCCTGCGCGGGGACACCGCGGTCGTCGAGATGGCCGAGGCATCGGGGCTGCGCCACCTTCCCGAGGGCGTCTTCGAGCCGCTCACCGCCTCCACGTACGGCACCGGTGAGCTGCTCCGCAGCGCGCTGGACGCGGGAGCGCGCACCATCGTCTTCGGCGTCGGCGGCAGCGCCACAACCGATGGCGGCGCGGGCATGCTGGCCGCGCTGGGCGCCCGGTTCCTCGACAAGAACGACGAGCCGATCGCGCCGGGCGGCGGCTCGCTCGGCGACCTCGCCACGGCCGATCTCTCCGGCCTCGACCCGCGCCTCGCGCGGGTGAGCATCGTGCTCGCCAGCGATGTGGACAACCCCCTCACCGGCCCGAAGGGCGCACCGGCCGTCTACGGGCCGCAGAAGGGGGCGGACGAGCAGGACGTCGCGACCCTGGACGCGGCGCTCTCGCACTACGCCCGGGTGCTGGAGAAGACGGCCATGCCCACGGTCGCCCAGTCGCCCGGCGCGGGAGCGGCCGGCGGCATCGGCTACGGGGCGCTGGTCGGCCTGGGCGCGACCTTCCGGCCCGGTATCGACGTGATGCTCGACGTGCTCGGCTTCGCGGACGCCCTGGACCGCGCGGACCTCGTGATCACCGGCGAGGGCTCGCTGGACGAGCAGACCCTGCACGGCAAGGCCCCGGCCGGGGTGGCCGCGGCGGCCCGCGCCCAGAACATCGAGGTGATCGCCGTCTGCGGGCGTCTCACACTGGCCCCCGAGGTGCTGGGCCGCGCCGGAATACGGCGTGCGTACGCGCTCACGGAGCTGGAGCCGGACCCGGCGGTCTGCATGGCCCAGGCGGGCCCGATCCTGGAACGCGTGGCGGAGAACATCGCACACGACTTCCTGAGCTGACGCGCGACCGATCCGCGCGCGGCGGTGCGCGGCGGTGCGCGGACGCCGGGCCGCAGCCGCCCGTGTCCGTTCGGCCGCGCTGTCCTCAAGCGCCCGGGGGCACCTCCCGGCCGAAGGCTGGGGGGTGTGGGAAGGGCTGGGGGGAGCCTGAGGACAATCCGGCCACCGGACGGACCCGGTCAACCGTTTCGCGGTCACCGCCCGCACGGCGAGGGCCCGGCACGGCGAGGGCCCCCGAGCTGTATCGCTCGGGGGCCCTCGGCATGTCGTACGGTCCGGCGCTACGGCATCTGTGCCGTCCGCGCCTCGCGGCGGTTGCCGCGGAAGGTGTTCACTCTGCGGGCCGTGGCGAAGAGCGGGATCACCGCGCCCAGCACGACCTGGAGCGCACAGGCGGTCTGCAGCAGCAGCGTGCCGCCCGGCGCGTCGAAGGCCCACGCGGCCAGCATGCCCATGGAGATCACGATCCAGCTCAGCATCGCCACCGCCAGCACACCCTGTGGCTTCGGGTACTCGACCCGGCTCACCATCAGCCAGGCCACCCCGATGATCGCCAGCAGCGTCGGGATGAAGGGCAGCTCCAGCAGCACGATCGAGACGACCGTCAGCGCGCCGAAGGGGCTCGGCATGCCCTGGAAGACGCCGTCCTTCAGCGTCACGCAGGAGAATCTCGCAAGCCGCAGGACCACCGCCAGCAGCACCACGATCGCGGCCACCGCCGAGACGCGCTGGTGCGCGCCCTCGGTGACCATGCCCCAGACCACCACGAAGTAGGCGGGAGCGAGACCGAAGCTGATCAGGTCGGAGAGATTGTCCAGCTCGGCGCCCATCGCCGAGCTGCGCAGCTTGCGCGCCACGAGCCCGTCGAACAGGTCGAAGACCGACGCCAGCAGCATCAGTATCACCGCGGTCGCGGCGCTGTGCCGGGCCATTCCGCCGACCTCGCTGCCCGTGAGGTGCGGGATGAGGACGCCGGTGGTGGTGAAGTACACGGCCATGAAGCCGCAGGTCGCGTTACCGAGAGTGAGGGTGTCCGCTATCGACAGGCGAGTGGACAGCGGCATGCTCTCCTCGTCCTCGTCGACGTCGGCTTCGGGGACCCAGGCTGCCTGGGTGTCGGGATCAACCACGGTCAAGACGAGTCACCCCAGCCTGTGTGACCTGGCCGACCTCGACCGCGGTCTCGACACCTTCCGGCAGGTACACGTCGACGCGGGAGCCGAACCGGATCAGGCCGATGCGCTCGCCCTGCTCCAGCTTCGCTCCACGCGGCACGTACGGCACGATGCGGCGGGCGACGGCGCCGGCGATCTGCACCAGCTCGATGTCGCCGAGCTCGGTGTCGAAGTGCCAGACGACGCGCTCGTTGTTCTCGCTCTCCTTGTTGAACGCCGGAACGTATCCACCGGGGATGTGCTCGACCGAGGTCACCGTGCCCGCGAGGGGCGCGCGGTTGACGTGGACGTTCAGCGGGCTCATGAAGATCGCGACGCGGGTGCGCCCGTCCTTCCACGGCATGATGCTCTGCACCACGCCGTCGGCCGGAGAGATGACGCGACCCTGGGTGATCTCGCGCTCCGGGTCACGGAAGAACCACAGCATGCCGGCCGCGAGCACGGTGGAGGGCACGGCGAGGGCAGCCCAGCGCCCGGAGCGACGCGCTCGGACGAGGCTGACCGCAGCCGTGGCGACGGTCGGGAGGAGCCACGGCGACGCTCCGCGCGCGAGGCGGACGCGGCCGCGTGGTGCTGCAGAGGATTGACTGTCGGGCATGGATGACCTTCGTAGCGGAGGATGCCGCGTATAAGAGGGGGACGGCGGCTTTCCGGGGATGGTATCGGTTGCGAGCGGCAACTGAGCAAGCGCCAAGGCCAGTCGATGGCCGGTTCGCGATGACAGGGTGTGATCTTCTTCTCGGTCAAAATGTACCAAAAGCGACAATCACCCCTGGATTCGATAGTCCTCGAGTAGCCGGCGGCCAATGATCATTTTCTGGATCTCGGCGGTACCTTCACCAATCAGGAGCATGGGAGCCTCGCGGTAGAGCCGCTCGATCTCATACTCCTTGGAGAAGCCGTAGCCGCCGTGGATGCGGAACGCGTCCTCGACGACCTCCTTGCAGTACTCGGAAGCCAGGTACTTGGCCATCCCGGCCTCTAGGTCATTGCGTTGTCCCGAGTCCTTTTTGCGAGCTGCATTTACCATCATCGCATGGGCCGCCTCGACCTTGGTGGCCATCTCGGCGAGTTTGAACTGAATTGCCTGGTGTTCCGCGATGGCTTTGCCGAAGGTATGGCGCTGCTGCGCGTAGGAGACACCCAACTCGAAGGCACGTTGTGCGACACCGCAACCACGGGCGGCCACATTCACCCGGCCGACCTCGACACCGTCCATCATTTGGTAAAAACCGCGCCCGGTCTGTCCGCCGAGTACGCGATTGGCCGGAATGCGCACCCCGTCCATGATCAGTTCGGTGGTGTCGACCCCCTTGTAGCCCATCTTGTCGATCTTGCCGGGAATGGTGAGACCCGGCTTGACCTCGCCGAATCCCGGCTCCTTCTCGATCAGGAAGGTGGTCATCGACTTGTGCGGGGCGGTGCCCTCGGGGTGGCCCTCGTCGGTCTTGCACAGCACCGCGACCAGATTGGCCGTACCGCCGTTCGTCAGCCACATCTTCTGGCCGTTGAGGATGTACTCGTCGCCGTCCCTGACGCCCCTGGAGCTGATCGCGGCGACATCCGAGCCCAGCGCCGGCTCCGACATCGAGAACGCGCCGCGGACTTCGCCGGTCGCCATCCGGGGCAGGAAGTAGTCCCGCTGTTCCTGCGTTCCGTGCTGCTTGAGCATGTATGCCACGATGAAATGGGTGTTGATGATCCCCGACACGCTCATCCAGCCGCGGGCGATCTCCTCCACGCACAGCGCGTATGTGAGAAGTGACTCACCGAGGCCGCCGTACTCCTCCGGGATCATCAGCCCGAACAGACCGAGTTCCTTGAGGCCCTCGACGATCTGCACCGGGTATTCGTCGCGGTGCTCCAGTCCGGTCGCAACCGGAATGATCTCCTTGTCGACGAAGTCGCGGACGGTGGACAGGATTTCCCGCTGAATATCGGTCAATCCATCGGTCTGCGCGAGGCGTCCCATCACTTCTCCCGGCGAATCGGTTCGGGGCGGCCGGGCTGCTCGCCGCCGCGCTCCTTGATGTAACTCTCCGTGGGAACCATCACCTTGCGCCGGAAGACGCAGACGACGGTGCCGTCCTGCTTGTAGCCGGTGGTCTCGACGTACACCACGCCGCGGTCCGACTTGGAGCGCGAGGGGGTCTTGTCGAGCACGGTCGTCTCGCCGTAGATCGTGTCGCCGTGGAAGGTCGGCGCGATGTGCTTGAGCGACTCGACCTCCAGGTTGGCGATGGCCTTGCCGGAGACGTCCGGCACCGACATGCCGAGCAGCAGCGAGTAGACGTAGTTGCCGACCACGACGTTCTGCCCGAAGTCGGTGGTCTTCCCCGCGTAGTTGGTGTCGAGGTGCAGCGGGTGGTGGTTCATGGTGAGCAGGCAGAAAAGGTGATCGTCGTACTCGGTGACGGTCTTTCCAGGCCAGTGCTTGTAGACAGCACCGACCTCGAACTCCTCGTATGTGCGTCCGAACTGCATCGCGCTCAGGCCTCCGGGGCTTCGAACTTGGATGTGCGCGTCATGCCGGCGGCGCGGCCCTTGCCCGCGATGACGAGCGCCATCTTGCGGCTGGCCTCGTCGATCATCTCGTCGCCGAGCATCGCGGAGCCCTTCGCGCCGCCCGCCTCGGAGGTGCAGTAGTCGTACGCGTCGAGGATCAGCTCGGCGTGGTCGTAGTCCTCCTGGCCAGGGGAGAAGATCTCGTTGGCGGCGGCCACCTGACCGGGGTGCAGCACCCACTTGCCGTCGAAGCCGAGGGCCGCCGCGCGGCCCGCCACCTCGCGGTAGGCGTCCACGTCGCGGATCTGCAGGAACGGTCCGTCGATGGCCTGGAGGTCGTGCGTACGGGCCGCCATCAGGATGCGCATCAGGATGTAGTGGTAGGCGTCCGCGCCGTAGCCGGGCGGCTGCTGGCCGACCACCAGGGTCTTCATGTTGATCGAGGCCATGAAGTCCGCCGGGCCGAAGACGATGGTCTCCATGCGCTGCGAGGCGCCGGCGATCTCGTCGACGTTCACCAGGCCCTTGGCGTTCTCGATCTGCGCCTCGATGCCGATCTTGCCGACCTCGAAGCCCATCGTCTTCTCGATCTGGGTCAGCAGCAGGTCGAGCGCCTTGATCTGGGTGGCGTCCTGGACCTTCGGCAGCATGATGCAGTCGAGGTTGGGGCCCGCGCCCTCGACGACCGTCACGACGTCGCGGTAGGTCCAGTGCGTGGTCCAGTCGTTGACCCGCACGACCCGGGTCTTGCCCGTCCAGTCACCGTTGTTGAGCGCGTCGACGATGGTGTGCCGGGCGCCCTCCTTGGCGAGCGGCGCGCAGGCGTCCTCCAGGTCCAGGAACACCTGGTCCGCGGGGAGTCCCTGGGCCTTCTCCAGGAAGCGCGGGTTGCTGCCCGGCACGGCCAGGCAGGAGCGGCGCGGGCGCAGCCGGGTGAAGCCGTCGGCGGTGGCGGGGGCGGTGACGGGGGCGCTCATACGGGGACCTCCAGTGGTTCGAGCTTGTTCGCTCTGCGGATCTCGTCGACGATACGGCCGATGATCTCGGTGATGCCGAAGTCCTTCGGGGTGAACACGGCCGCTACTCCGGCCGCGCGCAGGTCCTCGGCGTCGCCGGACGGGATGATGCCGCCGACGATCACCGGGACGTCGTCCACGCCGGCCCGGCGCAGCCGGTTCAGGACGTCGGGGACCAGTTCGGCGTGCGAGCCGGACAGGATCGACAGGCCCACGCAGTGCACGTCCTCGGCGACGGCCGCCGAGACGATCTGTTCCGGGGTGAGCCGGATGCCCTGGTAGACCACTTCGAAGCCGGCGTCGCGGGCCCGTACGGCGATCTGCTCGGCGCCGTTGCTGTGCCCGTCCAGGCCCGGCTTGCCGACGAGCAGCCGCAGGCGGCCGGCGCCCAGGTCGCGGGCGGTCGCGGTGACCTTTTCGCGCACCTGCGCGAGCGGGGTGCCGGCCTCGGCGGTGACGGCCACCGGAGCGCTGCTGACGCCCGTGGGGGCGCGGAACTCGCCGAAGACGTCCCGCAGCGCCCAGGACCACTCGCCGGTCGTCACACCGGCGCGTACGCACTCCAGGGTGGCTTCCATCAGGTTGACGTCGCCTGCCGCGCCCGCCTTGAGGACCGCGAGGGCCTCCTGGGCGCGGTGCTCGTCGCGGTCGTCGCGCCAGATGTGCAGCGCGGCGACGACGCGGGCCTCGTTGGCCGGGTCCACGGTCATGATCGAGGTGCCGAGGTCCGCGGTGAGCGGGCTGGGGGCGGTGGTCTCGTAGCAGTTGACGCCGACGATCTTCTCCTCGCCCGACTCGATCCTGGCCCGCCGCTCGGCGTGCGAGGAGACGAGCTGGGACTTGAGGTAGCCGGACTCGACGGCCGCGACGGCGCCGCCCATCTTCTCCACCACGGCCATCTCGGCGAGCGTCGCTTCGACGATCTCCTGGACCTTGGCCTCGATGACATGGCTGCCGTCGAAGATGTCGGCGTATTCGAGCAGGTCGCTCTCGTGCGCGAGCACCTGCTGGATGCGCAGCGACCACTGCTGGTCCCAGGGCCGGGGCAGCCCCAGCGCCTCGTTCCAGGCGGGGAGTTGGACGGCGCGGGCGCGAGCGTCCTTGGAGAGCGTGACGGCCAGCATTTCGAGCACGATGCGCTGGACGTTGTTCTCCGGCTGGGCCTCGGTCAGGCCGAGCGAGTTGACCTGGACGCCGTAGCGGAAGCGGCGCTGCTTGTCGTTCTCGATGCCGTAGCGCTCGCGGGTGACCTGGTCCCAGATGCGGCTGAAGGCGCGCATCTTGCACATCTCCTCGACGAAGCGGACGCCCGCGTTGACGAAGAAGGAGATCCGGGCGACGACGTCGCCGAACTTGTCGGCCGGCACCTGGCCGGAGTCGCGTACCGCGTCGAGCACGGCGATCGCCGTCGCCATCGCGTACGAGATCTCCTGGACCGGGGTCGCCCCGGCCTCCTGGAGGTGGTAGCTGCAGATGTTGATCGGGTTCCACTTGGGCAGGTTGGCCACCGCGTACGTGATCATGTCGGTGGTCAGCCGGAGCGAGGGGCCGGGCGGGAAGACGTGCGTCCCGCGCGACAGGTACTCCTTGACGATGTCGTTCTGCGTCGTCCCGGAGAGCTTGGTGATGTCGAGGCCCTGCTCCTCGGCGACCACCTGGTACATGGCCAGCAGCCACATCGCGGTGGCGTTGATGGTCATCGAGGTGTTCATCCGGTCCAGCGGGATGTCCTGGAACAGCCGCCGCATGTCGCCGAGGTGGGACACCGGAACCCCGACCCGGCCGACCTCGCCGCGGGCCAGGACGTGGTCGGGGTCATAACCGGTCTGCGTCGGGAGGTCGAACGCGACCGACAGTCCGGTCTGGCCCTTGGCGAGGTTGTTGCGGTACAGCTCGTTGGACGCCTCGGCGGTGGAGTGGCCCGCGTAGGTCCGCATCAGCCACGGACGATCCTTCTGACGCTCAGTCATATGGTGCGTCTCTCAGACGTTCCGGTGGTTCGGGGCGGCCGGTGCCGGCGCGTCGTCCCGGAACAGGTTGATGGAGTGGACGTGCTGCTCGCGCAGTTCGTGGTCGCGCACGCCCAGTCCCTCTTCGGGGGCCAGCGCCAGGACGCCGACCTTGCCCTGGTGGAGGTTGCGGTGCACGTCGTACGCCGCCTGGCCGGTGTCCTCCAGCGAGTAGACCTTCGACAGCGTCGGGTGGATCTTGCCCTTGGCGACGAGGCGGTTGGCCTCCCAGGCTTCGCGGTAGTTGGCGAAGTGCGAGCCGACGATCTTCTTGAGGCTCATCCACAGGTAGCGGTTGTCGTACTCGTGGGTGTAGCCGGAGGTCGAGGCGCAGGTGACGATCGTGCCGCCCTTGCGGGTCACGTAGACCGACGCGCCAAAGGTCTCGCGGCCCGGGTGCTCGAAGACGATGTCGACGTCCTCGCCGCCGGTGAGTTCACGGATGCGCTTGCCCAGCCGCTTCCACTCGCGCGGGTCCTGGGTGTGCTCGTCCTTCCAGAACTTGTAGCCCTCGGCGTTGCGGTCGATGATCGCGTCGGCGCCCATCCGGCGGCAGATGTCGGCCTTCTGGTCGCTGGAGACCACGCAGATCGGGTTGGCGCCGCCGGCCAGCGCGAACTGGGTCGCGTAGGAGCCGAGTCCGCCGCTCGCGCCCCAGATCAGGACGTTGTCGCCCTGCTTCATGCCGGCGCCGTTGCGCGAGACCAGCTGCCGGTAGGCGGTGGAGTTCACCAGGCCCGGGGCCGCGGACTCCTCCCAGCTCAGGTGCTTGGGCTTGGGCATCAGCTGGTTGGACTTGACGAGCGCGATCTCGGCGAGGCCGCCGAAGTTCGTCTCGAAGCCCCAGATCCGCTGCTCGGGGTCGAGCATCGTGTCGTTGTGGCCGTCGGAGGATTCCAGTTCCACCGACAGACAGTGCGCCACGACCTCGTCGCCCGGGCCCCAGGCGTTGACGCCGGGGCCGGTGCGGAGCACGACGCCGGACAGGTCGGAGCCGAGCACGTGGTACGGCAGGTCGTGCCGCTTGCTGAGCGGCGAGAGCTTCCCGTACCGCTCCAGGAAGCTGAAGGTGGAGACCGGCTCGAAGATCGAGCTCCAGACCGAGTTGTAGTTCACCGAGCTGGCCATCACGGCGACGAGTGCCTCGCCGGGGCCGAGCTCGGGCAGCGGCACGTCGTCCAGGTGCAGGGACTTGCGAGGGTCCTTGTCCCGGCTCTCGACGCCCGCGAACATCTCCTGCTCGTCCTTGTGCACGGTGACCGCGCGGTAGGACTCGGGGAGCGGCAGGGCGGCGAAGTCGGCCTTGGTGCTGTCGGGCGAGAGGATCGCGTCCAGGATTTCGTTCACAGTGGGGCCTCCGGCGAAGCGTTCGGGGACGCTTGAGGGAACGCTGGGGATTTGGTGGGTGGGTGCCGTCGGTTCGGCGGATGGTGCTCGGCAGCGCGGGTAGCGCGGGAGGTGCCTGTGACGCAGGCGTCCGGGCCGCAATCGGATTGCGGGGACAGCCGGCGCACGACGGGTATGTCTGCGCGCCGGCCGCCCGGACACCTTCAAGGTATGGCACCGCGTGCCACTCGACAAGACACTGGGTGCCAACAATTTCGCGCAGTTGTCATCCGCTGTGCACGCATGAGCAGTGCTTAGCAGGAAAAGCCGCCCCATAGCGGGACGGCTTTCACTGTGTGTGTTGCTTTGTGTGCGTTCAGTCGCGGCGCAGCGCGCGCTCGATGGTGCGCATGACCTCGCCGAGCGGTGCGTCGGTACGGGCCACCGCGACCAGCACCTCGCCCTGCCGGGAGACGGTCGCGGCCGGCGGCTCCTGCTCGCCGGCCGCCGATCTGCCCGCGCCTATCCCGCTGCCGAAGGTGTCCCGGACGATCGCGAAGGCGTGGTCCAACTGGCTCTCCACGTCACCCTGGCCGCCCGCGCGCAGCCAGCGCCGCAGCACGTGGTTGTGCGCGGTGACCACCGCGGAGGCGGCGACCTCGGCGAGCAGCGGGTCGTCGTCGCCGTCGTGGTGCGCGGTCTCGTCGAAGTGGCCCAGCAGATAGCGGGTGAAGAGCCGCTCGTAACGGGCCACCGAGGCGATCTCGCGCTCCCGCAGGGTGGTCACCTCGCGGGTCAGCCGGTAGCGCTCCACGGACACGGCCGGGGAGGCCGCGTACATCCGCATGACCTCGCGGATGCCCCGGCAGACGGTGTCCAGCGGGTGCTCGTGCGGCGGGGCGGCGTCGAGGACCGCCTCGGCGCGCACCAGGGTGTCGTCGTGGTCGGGGAAGATCGCCTCTTCCTTGGAACGGAAGTGACGGAAGAAGGTCCGGCGCGCGACTCCGGCCCGCGCCGCGATCTCGTCGACCGTGGTGGCCTCGTAGCCCTTGGCCGCGAACAGCTCCATCGCCGCCGCCGCCAGTTCCCGGCGCATCTTGAGGCGCTGCGCGGCGGCCCGGCGGCTGCCGGGGGTCTCCGCGCCGTCCGTGGTCCGGTTCGGAGTCGATTGCAGCGTACGGGCGGACCTCACGGGCTGGGACATGGGCCGAACGTACTGCATTCGCGTCGGGGGCGGCTCCCGAACCCCTGGTGGGGGAGGCACCGGGACCGGTACGCGCCCCGGCGGCGCGGGCGGCCCCCGCACGCCTGGCGGGCCGCCGTACGGCTCCAGCAGCCCGCCCCATCCGACCCCGGTGCTCCTGGTGTCCGGACCGGTCCGCTCAGCGGCGGGCATACTCGCGGAAGCCGCGGCCCGTCTTGCGGCCCAGGCAGCCGGCCGCGACCAGGTGTTCCAGCAGCGGCGCGGGGGCCAGGCTCGGGTCGCGGAACTCGCGGAAGAGCACCTTCTCGATCGCGAGCGAGACGTCCAGGCCGACTACGTCGAGCAGTTCGAACGGCCCCATCGGGTAGCCGCCGCCCAGCTTCATCGCGGCGTCGATGTCGTCCAGCGTCGCGTAGTGCTCCTGCACCATCTTCACCGCGTTGTTGAGGTACGGGAACAGCAGCGCGTTCACGATGAAGCCGGCCCGGTCCGCGCAGTCCACCGGGTGCTTGCGGATCTTGGCGCACACCGCGCGGACGGTGGCGTGCACGTCGTCGGCGGTCAGCACGGTGCGGACCACCTCGACCAGCTTCATCGCGGGCGCCGGGTTGAAGAAGTGCATCCCGATGACGTCCTGCGGGCGCGAGGTGGCGCGGGCGCACGCGACGACGGGCAGCGAGGAGGTGGTGGTGGCCAGCACCGCGCCCGGCTTGCAGACCTTGTCGAGGGTCGCGAACAGCTCCTGCTTGACCGCCAGGTCCTCGGCGACCGCCTCGACCGCTAGGTCCACGTCGGCGAAGGCGTCGAGCGTCCCGGCCGGGGTGACGCGGGCGAGCGCCGCGTCCCGGGCCTCGCCCGTCAGCCGCCCCTTCTCCACCGAGCGCGCGAGCGACTTGGCGATCCGGGCCTTCGCGGTCTCGGCCTTTTCCAACCCGCGGGCGGCGATCACCACGTCGTAGCCGGCCTTCGCGAAGACCTCCGCGATGCCGCTCGCCATCGTGCCGGAGCCCGCGACGCCCACGGCGCGGACGGTGCGGATGCCGGCCGCTCCCGCGTCGTCGGCCGCCGGGGTCTCGGCGTCGGGCACCACCGCGTCGCTGCCCGCGGTCTCGTACGTGTAGAAACCGCGGCCGGTCTTGCGGCCGGTTAGCCCGGCCTCGGTGAGCTGCTTGAGGATCGGCGCCGGGGCCTGCAACCGGTCCTGGGAGGCCGCGTACATGGCCTCCAGAACGGTGCGCGCGGTGTCCACGCCGATCAGGTCGAGCAGCGCCAGCGGGCCCATCGGCAGGCCGCAGCCGAGCTTCATCGCGGCGTCGATGTCCTCGCGGGTCGCGTACTTCGCCTCGTACATCGCGGCGGCCTGGTTGAGGTAGCCGAACAGCAGTCCGTCGGCGACGAAGCCCGGCCGGTCGCCGACCGCGACCGGCTCCTTGCCGAGCTCGCGGGCGAGCGCGGTGACCGCCTCGACGGCGCGCGGCGCGGTCAGCACCGACGAGACGACCTCGACCAGCTTCATGGCGGGCGCCGGGTTGAAGAAGTGCAGGCCCAGCACCCGCTCGGGGTGCGCGGACTCGGCGGCGAGCCGGGTCACCGACAGCGCGTTGGTGCCGGTCGCGATGATGGTCTCGGGGCTGACGATGGCGTCGAGCGCGGTGATGACCAGGTGCTTGAGGTCGTAGTCCTCGGGCACCACTTCGATCACCAGCTCGGCGTCGGCCGCCGCCTGCAGGTCGGGGAAGGTGCGGAAGCGCGCCAGGGCGTCGCGCCGCTCCTCCTCGGTGATGCGCTCGCGGCGCACCGCGCGGGCGGTGCTGCTCTCCAGCGCGGCGACCGCCTGGCGGGCCGCGGCGTCGCTGACGTCGATGCCGATGACCTCATGCCCGGCGTGGGCCAGCACCTCGGCGATGCCGGTGCCCATGGTGCCCAGGCCGACGACGGCGACGGTGCGCCCAGAAGCGGGGACGCCGGCCGGAGCGGCGGATTCGGGCACGGCGGAGGCGGCGGCGGGAGGAGCGGAGGGAGGGGTGGACTTACGGTCCATCGCGGGACTCCAGAATGTCTTCCCCGAACGCGGGGAGAAGTGACGACTGAGGGGTGTCCGCCGCGTGAAAGAGCGCGAGCGGAAAAGGAGTTGCGTGCTGCGGCGCACGCTGGGCGTTGCGACCCGTGCCGGGTGTGCCCAGCGGGTCGATGCCCAGGAGGAGAAGCGGCAGGCCCTGTCCCGGGGCCGTGCCGTACTGCGTGCCGAACCGACTGCGCTTTCGGCGGCTGCGTCACCAGGCCGCCACGAGCGGATGAGCTCGTTCCCGGAGCTTAACTCGCCAGTAACCAAGAGCGCCAGAGGAGCGGAGCGTCCTAGGCTGTGGCGCGGGCCACTGGCGGAAGAGGGCGGAAAATGGAAGACGAATTCCATACGCTGTTGGGGCGGGTGCGGGCCGAACTGGCCACCTACGCGGAGTTCGCGGCGTACGAGCGGGTCCTCGCGCTGGTACGGGAGCTCCGCGTGCCGGGTGGGCCGGGGGCGGGCGGCGGCCGGGCGACTGCCTCGGGGCGGGGCGGCCCGGAGGCGGGTGGCCGGAGGCCGGACGGTCCGGTGCGCGGCGGCGGGGAGCCCTCGGGCCCGGAGGCCGACGGCCCGGAGCTCGCAGGCCCGGAGGCCGACGGTCCGGAGGCTGACGGCCCGGGGCTTGCCGGTCCGGGGCTTGCCGGTCCGGAGGCCGACGGTCCGGAGCGGGGCGGCCGGGGACCCGAGGGTTCGGAACGGAGTGGCCGGGGGCCCGACGGTTCAGAGCCCGCAGGCCCGGAGCGCGGCGACGCCGACCCGGGTGGCCGGGCGCGCGGCGGCCCGCACGGCATGCTGCCCGAGCAGAGAGACCCCAAGCGGCACGATCAGGCGCCGTACGCCGCCCCGGCCGGCCCCACCGCCCGCGAGGAGCTGGCCCTGGTGCTGGTCGCGGCGGAACAGCCGCTGTGGGTCCGGGAGATCGCCGCCTTCGCGCTGGGCTGTGCGGGTGACCGGCGCGCCTTCGAGGCCCTGGTGCTGCTCCTCAACTACCGCGACCCGGCGCGCTGCGCCACCGCCGCGTACGCCCTCGCCCGGCTCCGCGACCCGCGCACCGCCCGCGCGGCGGCGGCGCTCGCCACCAACCGGCTGCGGACGGCGTACGCCCTCCACCCGGTGCGGCTGCTGGCGGAACTCCGCGCCCCGGAGTCCGTACCGGCGCTGCTGTCGACCCTGGAGCGGCTGCTGGCCGCCCAGGACCGCCATCTGCCGATCGCGCTGGCCTGCGTCGAGGGGCTGGGCGTCCTCGGCGACAGCCGGGCGGTGCCGGTTCTGACGGCGGCCCGTGACGACGCACGGCTGCGGAAGGCGGCCGATCGCGCGCTCGCGCTCTGCACGGGCCAGCCCGCGGCCGGTCCGAGGTCCAGCGCGTAGCGCAGCTCGGGCACGGCGACGCCGCCCGTGTCGGACGACTCCTCGGCGCCGTCGGCCGCGAAGCCCGCGCGCTCGTAGAAGCGCCGGGCACGGGCGTTGCCCCGGACAACCCACAACAGCAGTCGGCGGAAGGGGCGTTGCGCGGCCCGCACGAGGACGGCGTCCAGCAGGGCGCGCCCGATACCGGTGCCGATGAGGTCGGGCCGTACGTAGATGGCGTACAACTCACCGGCGATGGCGTACGACTCGCCGGACAACTCCCCGGGCGTCTCGCGGGCCGACTCGCCGTCGCCGGACGGCGGACCGTCGTCGCGGCACGGGCCGAAGCAGGCCCAGCCCACCACCTCGCCGTCCCGCTCCGCGACCAGATTGACCAGGCCGGCGGCCTCGCGCGCGGCGAAGGAGCGGCGTCGCCGGTCGGCGTCCTCGCCGACGCTCAGCGCGTCCAGGTACGACTGGGGCATCAGTCCGGCGTACGCCGCCTGCCAGCCGCGTACCCGTACCGCGGACACCGCGTCGATGTCGGCTTCGGTCATCTCCCGTATGAGCGCGTCGGGACGGCGTGTCCCTCTCAGACCGGCCTCAGCCGCCGGGCGGGCTGGGCGCGGGGCTGCCTGCGGTCAGCCTGGCGGGCAGCGCGTCCGCGACTCCTCGGCTGTCGCCGGTTGTTCGCGGGGCCCGTCGCAGCGCTGCTCGGCAGCGTCATCGTAGCCGTGCGGCCGGGTGCGGAGCCGGTCCCGGTCCTTGGTGGGCAGCGGCCTCTCCAGCCTCAGGTCTGGGATGTTTCCTCGGGCGCCGTGCTGGACGCGATGACGCGATGACGCGATGACGCGATGACGCGAAGACGCGAAGACGCGAAGACGCGCAGCGCGGCAGGCGCGGCAGGCGCGGCACTGTCACCTGCCTGAACGAGGCCAGCGCCGAGACCAGCGCCGAGACCGGCGGCCGGGCGCGGCGGGTAGCCGGGGTCGGCGCGCACATGGCGGTGTGGCCGCCCCTGCGCGCACCACCGGGCCCCCCGCCCGGCGCGCGCGGCGGGCGGGGGCGCGAGCGCGGCGCATTCCCGCCACCGCCGGATTTGGGCGGGGGGCGCGTTGGTGGTTGGGTTGCCGCAAAGCGACGGACAACGACCGGAGGAAGCAATGGCGCAGGTCGAGGCCACCACGGAGCGGATCATCGCAGCGGAGCCGGAGGAGGTGATCGACGCGCTCGCCGACTACACCGACACGCGCGCCAAGTTGCTGCCCGAGCACTTCAGCGAGTACGAGGTGCTTGAGGGCGGCAGTGGCGCCGGCACCGTCGTGCACTGGAAGTTGCAGGCCACCAGCAAGCGGGTGCGCGACTGCCTGCTGGACGTCACCGAGCCGACGACGGGTCAGCTCGTCGAGACGGACCGGAATTCGTCCATGGTCACCACCTGGACCGTCACCCCTGCGGGAGAAGGCAAGGCGCGGGCCGTCATCAGCACGGTGTGGAACGGCGCGGGCGGCGT
Source organism: Streptomyces sp. H27-D2 (assembly GCF_035828615.1). Lineage (NCBI taxonomy): Bacteria > Bacillati > Actinomycetota > Actinomycetes > Kitasatosporales > Streptomycetaceae > Streptomyces > Streptomyces sp. H27-D2. The sequence continues at coordinate 33,644 of NZ_JAYMZR010000022.1, forward strand.
CGGCGGCTTCTTCGAGCGCACCTTCGCGCCCAAGGGCCTCGGCCGCATCTATGACGCGGTGCTCGCCAAGCTCGCCGAGGACGTCGAGGACGTCGAGAAGTAGTCGCGTAGCGGCGGTGGCCGAGAAGCGGTCGGAAGCGGTCGGGCGAGGCTGTGAAGCGGTAGCCGGGCACCTCGGCGGAGCCGGAATGCAGCTCCCGCCGCTCACCGGTTCGAGTGGTTTCCGCCGCGGCGCGTCCCGGTCGGCCGGGCGGGTCCGGCGTGCCGCGGCCTTGACGAATCCCCTGATGAGCGACCGGTAGACACCCCGGGCAACAGACCGGGTGGTCGCTCTCCCCCCTCCCGCATCCTCACGCAGCGCATCCCCTCGTTTGCTCATTGTGATCGCCCAGTGCGAGAAATGGGCGGCGGTGCCGGCGCGACGAGGGGAGCGGGACGTGGGCGTGACCACCTTGCTGAAGAGGGGCGAGCCGCGCATCGGCGCCGCCCCGGCACCCGGCGGCGCGGCCGCGGAGCGCGATCCCGCGTCCACCGGCCCGGCCCCGTCGAGCGGCGCGGCCGTCGAACTGCCGCCGCGCCGGGTGCGGATGGTCTTCGTCGGCCTGATGCTCACGCTGCTGCTCTCGGCGCTCGACCAGACCATCGTCGCCACCGCGCTGCCCAAGATCGTCGGCGAGCTGCACGGCCTGGACCGGATGTCCTGGGCGGTGACGGCCTATCTGCTGGCCTCGACCATCGCACTGCCGCTCTACGGCAAGCTGGGCGACCTCTTCGGCCGCAAGAGCGTCTTCATCTTCGCGATCCTCGTCTTCGTCATCGGCTCCGCGCTGGCCGGCTGGTCGCGCACGATGAACGAACTGATCGCCTTCCGGGCCGTCCAGGGCATCGGCGGCGGCGGACTCCTGATCGGCGTCCAGGCGATCATGGCGGACATCGTGCCGCCCCGCGAACGAGGCCGCTACCTGGGCCTCATCGGCGCCGCGTACGGCCTCGCCTGCGTCGCCGGGCCGCTGCTCGGCGGTTTCTTCACCGACCACGCTTCCTGGCGCTGGTGCTTCTACCTCAACATCCCGTTCGGCCTGGTCACCCTGGCCGTCATCGCGGTCGTCCTCAAACTGCCCAAGCCCGCCGGCCGCCCGAAGCTCGACCTCTTCGGCGCACTGCTGCTCGCCGCCTTCTCCAGCTGCCTGGTGCTGCTCACGAGTTGGGGCGGCACGGAGTACGCCTGGCAGTCGCGGGTCATCCTCGGGCTCGCCCTGGGCGCGCTGGGCTCCGCGCTGCTCTTCGCCGCCGTCGAGTACTTCGCCGCCGAACCGATCATGCCGCTGCGGCTGTTCCGGGACGGCGTCTTCAATGTGACGGGCCTGCTCGGCGCGGTCGTCGGCGTCGCGCTGGTCGGCGCGGCCAGCTATCTGCCGACCTTCCTCCAGATGGTCGACGGCGCGAGCGCCACCGGGTCCGGGCTGCTGATGCTGCCCATGATGGGCGGCATCGTCCTGGCGTCCGTTGTTTCCGGCCAACTCATCAGTCACACCGGCCGCTACAAAATCTTCCCGATCCTCGGCTGCGCGCTGGCCGCCGAGGGCATGTACCTGCTCTCCCGGCTGGAAGCGGACACCGGCCGGGGCGTCTACAGCCTCTGGATGGCGGTCCTCGGTCTCGGCATCGGGCTGGTGCTGCCGGTGCCGGTGCTGGCCGTCCAGAACTCCGTACGGCCGTCCGACCTCGGCACCGCCACCAGCGCCGGCAGCTACTTCCGTCAGATCGGCGGCTCGGTCGGCGCTGCCGTCTTCGGCACGCTCTTCGCCGACCGGCTGACGGACAACCTGGCCGACGACAGCGCCGGCTGGAAAGCCGCGCCCGGCGCCCGGCTGCCCGATCCGGACTCGATCACCCCGGAACTGGTCCACGCGCTGCCGGCGGCGCTGCGCGACGGCTACCTACAGGCGTACGCCGACGCCATGCCGCGGATCTTCCTCTACCTCGTGCCGGTGCTCGTCCTGGGCTTCCTGCTCGCCTTCCTGCTGAAGGAGAAACCCCTGGTGTCCCACACCGACCAGCAAGGCCCCACGGTCCCGGCCGCGCGGCACCCCGCGAGCGGATCGGCGCCCGGGCCGGCGACGGGCGCTGCGACGGGATCGGCGCCGGGCTCCGCGACGGAGCAGGCTCCGGCAGGCGGGGCCCGGGCCGGATACCCGGCGTCGTCACCGGCATCCGCACGCGCGCGCACCTCCTCGCCGCACGGGCCGTATGGGCCGGGGGCCGGGGCCTCGGCCGGCATCCCGGTCTGCGGCACCGTCCAGCACCACGACGGCAGCACGGTGCCGCGCGCCGCGCTCACCCTCATCGACATCGCGGGCCGGCAGATCGGCCGCGGCGCGACCGGCGAGGACGGGCGGTACGCGCTGAGCACGCCCGGTACCGGCGCGTACGTCCTGATCGCCGCGGCCGGCGGTCATCAGCCGCAGGCCGTCACCATCACGGTCGGCGAGCGGCCGGTCGAGCTGGACGTGGTGCTGGGCGGCGCCGGACGGCTGGCCGGGAGCGTGCTGACCGCGGACGGCACTCCGGTGCGGGACGCGATGGTGACGCTGACCGACGTACGCGGAGACGTCGTCGCCTCGACCCGCAGCGGGCGCGAGGGCGGCTATGTGATCGCCGAGCTGGTCTCGGGGGAGTACACCCTCGCGTCGAGCGCCCCCGCCTTCCGCCCCGCCGCGCTCCCCGTAACGGTGCAGGCGTCGCGGGAGACCCGGCAGGACGTCGAGTTGGCGGGCGGCGCGGTGCTGCGCGGGACGGTCAGGGCGGGCGGCGGCCGGCTGGTCGAGGACGCCAGGGTGACGCTGCTGGACGCGGCGGGCAATGTGGTGGACACGGCCACGACGGGCGCGGACGGGCTGTTCCGGTTCGTCGATCTGTCGGCGGGCGAGTACACCGTGATCACGGCGGGCTATCCGCCGGTGGCGACGGTGCTCCAGGTCGCCGGCGGCGGTCGTACGGAGCGGGACCTGCAACTCGGCCACGCGGACTAGCCCTTCGAGTGGGGCGGGCGGGCCCGGGTGGTGGTGCGCTTGGTGCGGCCGGTACGGGGGAGGCGACCGGCGGCGTGCGCAGCGCCGTTCGCACCGGCGCACGCCCCCGGCGCGCAACGTATTCGGTCGTTGCCCCGCGCGACCCGCCGTGTTGCCCCTACCGTGGTGACGGTGGCGCAGATCGTTGCGTACGAAGGGGCCTTCCGCTCATGGACCACGGCACATCGCACGGCGACGGGACATCGCCTCACGAGGACACGTCGCACAGCGCGGGCACATCGCCTCACGAGGGCGCGTCGCGCGCCGGCGGCACGATGCCCCCGGCGACAGAGACCGCCGGGCCGCGCGCGCCCGTGCCCGGCCGCATTCCGCTTGCGGTGATCGTGATCGACGACGACGGCCTGGTGTCGCACTGGAGCACGGGCGCCCGCAAGCTCTTCGGGCGTACGCGTGCGGAGGCGGTGGGCGCTCCCGCCGTCGACCTGCTGCCGGTGTCCGGCCCGCTGGCGACGGTCGAGCGGGCGGAGGAGCGCGCCGCCGAACCCCGGTACGGCCCGCCCGAGTACCGGGTGCCCGGGTACGGCGGCCCCGAGTACGGCGAGCCCGCCTACGGCGAACCCGAGTACGCGCCGCCCGCCCATGACGAACCCGAGTATTTCGAGGACTTCGGTCCCGGTCTCGACACCTCGCTCCGCCGCGAGACCTCCTACCCCACGGCGGGATGGGCCCGGACGGCCGATCCGGGGAGCGGGCCCGCGGACGTCCTCTGGTGGGCCTACCCGCTGGCCGGACCGGGCACCGGCCGGCTGCTGGTGGTGGCGGCGGACGCCGCCCAGCTGTACGCGGAGCGGGACTCGCGCGCGCACTCGTACGCGGAGCCGGGCCCGGCGGACGAGCGGAGCGAACGGGTCGCGGGGCCGGCCGCCTCCGGCGCGGAGTTCGAGCGGATCGCACCCGGCTTCGCCCGGCACACCGAATTCGCCGAGGCCGACGACCTGGCCCGGCGGCTGCCCGAGATCCTGCCGAGTATGAGCCCGCGGGAGAGCGGCCGGATCGCCGCGCAGGTGCTCGAACTCGGCTACCCGGTGCTGGAGATCAGCCGGCACGACCGGGTGCCGGTCACCCCTGACTGGGGCGTTCCGCAGCGGGCTGAACGCCGGGACCGGCAGCGCCGCGCGGTCGCCGCCGCAGCGGCCGGAGCGACAGCCGGAGCGGCAGCCGACCGGACCGCCGGTCCTGTGCCGGGCGGCCCGGACCCCGATCGCGCACCGGACCCGGACCCCGATCTCGCGCCGGACCTGGAGTACGCCGCCGTACGGGAGCACCTCGAATTCCTCAACGAGGTCAGCGGCCGCATCGGCACCTCGCTCGACCTCGCCCGCACCATCCAGGAAGTCAGCGCGGCCGTGGTGCCGCGCTTCACCGACGTCGCCGGGACGTATCTGCGCGAACAGGTCGTCGCGGGCGAGGGTTTCCCGGACGGACCGCCCGACGTCACGACGCTGTGGCACCGGGTGTGCGTCGAGCACGACGACGAACCGGGCCGTTGGGACGACGTGGTGCCGGTGGGCGAGTCCATGCCCTTCCCCGCCCGGACGCCCTTCTTCCAGTGCATGACCACCGGGCAGCCGGTGCTGGTGCCCCGCATCTCGGAGGAGATGGGCAACGCGATCGCCGCGCAGTTCGAGAAGCGGGACATCAGCCCGCTGATCAACAACCGGTCGATGCTCGTCGTGCCGCTGAAGGCGCGCAACGTGGTGCTGGGCTTCATGATCCTGCTGCGGCACCGGGAGCGGCCGGTCTTCAACGACATGGACCGGGTGACCGGCGCGGAACTCGCCGCCCGCGCCGGCCTCGTACTCGACAACGCCCGCATGTACACCTACCAGGAGAACGTCGCGGACGCGCTCCAGGACAGCATGCTCCCGCAGATCACACCGCGGCTGCCCGGCTGCGACACGGCGACCCGCTACCTTCCCGGGACGCGGCTGGGGCGGGTCGGCGGCGACTGGTTCGACACCATCAAGCTGCCCGGGTCGCGCACCGCGCTGGTCGTCGGCGACGTGATGGGCCACGGGCTCAACTCGGCCGCCATGATGGGCCAGTTGCGCACCGCCGTGCAGACGATGGCCGGGCTGGACCTGCCGCCCGCGCAACTGCTGCGCAACCTCGACGACCTGGCTCAGCGGCTGGGCGAGCACTACCTCGCGACCTGCGTGTACGCGGTCTACGACCCGATCGGCTCCGAGCTGCTCATCGCCAACGCGGGCCATATCCCGCCGGTGCTGGTACGGGCCGCCGACGGCCGCAGCGAACTGCTGGAGCTGCCGACCGGGGCGCCGATCGGGGTCGGCGGGGTGCCGTTCGAGACGGTGCGGCTGCGAGTGGAGCCGGGGGACCGGCTGGTGCTCTGCACCGACGGCCTGGTCGAGGTGCGCGGCGAGGACATCGGGGTGGGCCTGGCCGCGCTGTGCGAGTCGGCGGCCCATCCGGCGGCGTCGATGGACGCGGCCTGCGACGCCATCATCCGGGCCTTCGCGGCGCCGTTCTCCGGCGGCGGGGGCGGGCGCAAGGACGACGTCGCCCTGCTGATGGCACGGCTCAACGGCATCGCCCGCGAGGACGTGGCCGAGTACCGGCTCGCCCTGGACCCGCGCGAGGTGGGGCGGGCGCGCCGGCGGGTGCGCGCGCAGCTCCTCGACTGGGGGCTGCCGGAGGCGGTCGAGACGGCGGAACTGCTGGTCAGCGAGGTGGTGACCAATGCCGTGCGGCATGCGCACACCCGGCGGGTGGAACTGCGGCTGGTGCGTACGGACGCGCTGCTGTGCGAGGTGACCGATGACGATCACGCGCTGCCGGTGCTGATGAGCGCGGGCGAGCGGGACGAGTCGGGACGCGGGCTGCGCGTGGTCAGCAGGCTCGCGCGGGAGTGGGGAGTGAGCCGCACTCAACAGGGCAAGACGGTGTGGTTCGAGCAGTCGCTGCCCCCTGTAGGGAGAGCTCCGGGAGCGGCAGGCGCGCAGCGGTAGGCAGGGGGCGTGCGGGAGTCGGCGTGCGCGGGCGGAGGTTGGACGCGCGGGAGTCGGCGAGCGCTGGGGCGTGGGGGGAGCCGTCGAGCGCTGCGGGCGTGCGCCGGGCTCGTACGGCGAGTGAAGTTTCGCGCCCCGCTCTTGCGGTTGCGCCGTCCGTGGCAGTAGCCATGGGTCATGAACGCATCACCCCGGTATCTGGAAGCGTGGGAAGGGTTCTGGCGCGACGCGTCGCCCGGGACCGGGGAGGTCTTCTGGGACGTGGAGCCCGAGCTGGCCGCCGCCGCACACCTGCCGCTGTTCGCGCCGCACTTCGACGCGGGGCTGCCGCTGGTGGACCTCGGCTGCGGCAACGGCACGCAGACCCGGTTCCTGGCCGTCAGCTACGAGCGGGTCATCGGGGCCGACCTGTCGCCGACAGCCGTCGAGCGCGCGCGGACCGCCGATCCGGACGGCCGCGCCGACTACCGTCGGCTGAACGCCTCCGACTGGGCGGCCGAGCAGGCGTTGCACGCCGAACTCGGCGACAGTGACGTCTATATGCGCGGTGTGCTGCACCAGTGCGAACCGGACGACCGGCCGGCCATCGCGGAGGGCATCGCCACCCTGCTCGGTGTGCGCGGCAGGGCGTTCGTGGTCGAACCGGCCGAGGCGGCGAAGAGCGTCCTGCTGGGGCTGGCCCAGGGCCCGGCCGGCCCGCCGCCCAAACTCGCGGCCGTCTTCGCGCACGGCATCGCGCCGGCCGAGGCCGCCGACTCGATGGTCCCCGCGCTGCTGCGGGCGGCGGGTCTGGAGGTGCTGGCGAGCGGGGAACTGCCACTGACGACCTCGGAGTACGGGCCGGACGGCGTACGCATCGTGCTGCCCTCGAAGTGGCTGGTGGCGGGGCGGCCGGGGTGAGATCCGGAGGCCGGCGACGCGCGGAGGCCGCACGCCCCGGCGCGCAGCCCGGTCTCCCCGGATCGCGGGCGGCGGCCGGTCCGCCGGCGGCTGGCCCATTCGGGGCTGCCGCCCGCCAGGGCACGGCGTCGCGCCCCTCCCGGCGGGGCGTGAGTTCCCGGACACAATCGGGAACCGGATCGACACTCCTGTTAAATGATGTCAAGGACTGCTCAGGAGCCGTGCATACAGCCTCCCGCCTGGGATAGAACTGGTGCATGGTTAAGATCCTCATCTCCGCGGACATGGAGGGCGCCACCGGCGTGACCTGGCCCGCCGACGTGCTGCCGGGCACTCCGCAGTGGGAGCGCTGCCGTCATCTGTTCACCTCCGATGTGAACGCGGCGATCGCGGGATTCTTCGACGGCGGCGCTGACGAGGTGCTCGTCAATGAGGCGCACTGGACCATGCGCAATCTGCTGCTGGAGAAACTCGACGACCGGGCCCAGCTGCTCACCGGCCGGCACAAGTCGCTCAGCATGGTCGAGGGCGTGCAGCACGGCGACGTGGACGGCATCGCGTTCGTGGGCTATCACACAGGGGCGGGGACCGAGGGCGTGCTCGCGCACACCTACCTCGCCAACTCGATCACCGGAGTGTGGGTCAACGGGGTACGCGCCAGCGAGGGCCTGCTCAACGCCCGGGTGGTCGCCGAGTACGGCGTCCCCGTGGTCCTGGTGACCGGCGACGACCGGACCTGCGTGGACGCCCGCGGATACGCGCCCCGCGCACACGGTGTCGCGGTCAAGGACTATGTTTCCCGGTATGCGGCGGTCTGCCGCACCCCGGCCGTGACGGCCGCGGCGATCCGGGCGGGAGCCAAGGAGGCGACGGCACTCGCGGTGCGCCATGAACCGGCACTCGAAACGCCGTTCACCGTGGAGCTGGAGTTCGACGCCGAGCACCTGGTGGGGGCGGCGACCGTGGTCCCGGGTGTGGAGAGCACCGGGGAGCGCAGGGTCGCTTACACCACCGACACCATGTACGCGGGGATCCGCTGCTTCAAAGCGGTCACCACCGTCGTCTCGGCCGCCGTGGAGGAGCAGTATGGCTGACACACTTTCCCTCGACACTTCCATCGACTCCGTGGCTCTGGACGAGGTCGTCCGGTACACCTCGGAGCTGATCCGCATCGACACCACCAACCGCGGCGGCGGCGACTGCCTGGAGCGGCCCGCCGCCGAGTACGTCGCGGAGCGGCTCGCGGAGGTCGGCATCGAGCCGACGCTGCTGGAGTGCGCCCCGGGGCGCACGAACGTCGTCGCGCGCATCGCGGGGACGGACCCCGAGGCGGACGCGCTGCTCGTGCACGGTCACCTCGACGTGGTGCCGGCCGAGCCCGCCGACTGGAGCGTGCACCCCTTCTCCGGCGAGATCCGCGACGGAGTCGTGTGGGGCCGCGGCGCGGTCGACATGAAGAACATGGACGCGATGATCCTCGCGGTCGTCCGGGCCTGGTCCCGCACCGGCGTGCGCCCGCGCCGCGACATCGTGCTCGCCTTCACCGCGGACGAGGAGGACAGCGCCGCCGTCGGTTCCGGCTTCCTCGCCGACCAGCACCCCGAGCTGTTCGAGGGCTGTACGGAGGGCGTCAGCGAGTCCGGCGCCTTCACCTTCCACACCGGCGACGGCCTGCGGCTCTACCCGGTGGCGGCGGGCGAGCGCGGCACGGGCTGGCTGAAGCTCACCGCACACGGCAAGGCCGGGCACGGCTCCAAGGTCAACCCGGCCAACGCGGTGAGCAGACTCGCCGCCGCCATCGCCCGGATCGGCGAGCACGAATGGCCGGTCCGGCTCACCCCGACGGTACGGGCCGCGCTGAGCGAACTCGCCGCGCTGTACGGCGTCGAGGCGCGGCTGGACGCGGCCGGCCCGGCCGAGCTGGCGCGCGAGGTCGACCGGCTGCTCGGCCAACTGGGCGGCGCGGCCGAGCTGGTCGAGCCGACCGTGCGCAACAGCGCCAACCCGACGATGCTGGAAGCCGGGTACAAGGTCAATGTGATCCCGGGCAGCGCCACCGCCTACGTCGACGGACGGATGCTGCCCGGTGGTGAGGCGGAGTTCCGCAGCACGCTGGACCGGCTCACCGGGCCCGACGTGAACTGGGAGTTCCACCACCGCGAGGTCGCCCTGCAAGCCCCGGTGGACTCACCGACGTTCGCGCTGATGCGCGCGGCCGTCGAGCGCTTCGACCCGGACGGGCACGTGGTGCCCTACTGCATGTCCGGCGGCACGGACGCCAAGCAGTTCTCCCGGCTCGGCATCACGGGCTACGGCTTCTCGCCGCTCAAACTCCCGGAGGACTTCGACTACCAGGCGCTCTTCCACGGGGTGGACGAGCGTGTGCCGGTCGAGGCCCTGCACTTCGGGGTGCGGGTCCTCGACAACTTCCTGAAATCCGCCTAGGAGGCTGGAACCCATGGTGTCCACGGCACCGTACGGAGCCTGGCAGTCCCCTGTCGACGCGCGGCTCGTCGCGTCCCACGACGGGCGTCCCGAATTCCTCGGAACGATCGGCGACGAGGTCTGGTGGACCGAACCGCGCCCGGCCGAAGGCGGGCGGCGGGCGCTGGTCCGGCGGCCGGCCGACGGCGCCGAACAGTCGGTGCTGCCCGCGCCGTGGAACGTCCGCAGCCGGGTGATCGAGTACGGCGGCCGGCCCTGGGCCGGAGCGGCGCGGCCCAGCGGCGGCCCGCTCGTCGTCTTCGTGAACTTCGCCGACCAGCGGCTCTACGCGTACGAGCCGGACAGCCCGAACGCCGCCCCGCCGCGCCCCCTCACCCCGCTGTCCACGGTCGGCGGCGGCCGGCGCTGGGCCGACCCGGAAGTCCACCTGGAACGGGGCGCCAAGGGTGAAGTCTGGTGCGTGCTGGAGGAGTTCACCGGCGGCTCGCGGACCGACGTGCGACGGGTGCTGGCGGCCGTGCCGCTGGACGGCTCGGCCGCGCGGGACCGCGGCGCGATCCGTGAACTGACCGACGACAGCCATCGGTTCGTCACCGGCCCGCGGGTCTCCCCGGACGGCCTGAGCGCGGCCTGGATCGCCTGGGACCATCCGCGGATGCCCTGGGACGGCACGGTCGTGCTGCTCTCCGACATCGCCGAGGACGGCACCTTCGGCGGCCCGCGCACCCTGCTGGGCGGCCCGGAGGAATCGGTGGCCCAGGTCGAATGGGCCGCGAACGGGACGCTGTTGGCCGCGAGCGACCGTGACGGCTGGTGGAACCTCTACCGGGTCGACCCGGCGGACGGCTCGGCGCGCAGCCTGTGCCCGCGCGAGGAGGAGTTCGCCGGGCCGCTGTGGAAACTGGGGCAGCGCTGGTTCGTGCCGCTGAGCACCGGCCTGATCGCGGTGGTGCACGGCCGGGGCGCGACCGCGCTGGGCATACTCGACCCGGAGACGGGCGAACTCGTCGACGCGCCGGGCCCCTGGACCGAATGGGCGCCCGCGCTCGCCGCGAGCGCCACCCGGGTGATCGGCGTCGCAGCCGGACCGCACAGCTCGTACGAGATCGTGGAGCTGGACACCAGCACCGGCCGCACCCGGGTCATCGGCGCGGCGCACACCGACGCGCTGGACCCCGCGTACTACCCCGAGCCCCACGCCCGGACGTTCACCGGCCCCAAAGGCCGCGACATCCACGCGCACCTCTACCCGCCGCACAGCCCCGACCACACCGCGCCGGACGGCGAACTCCCGCCGTACGTGGTGTGGGTGCACGGCGGCCCGACCAGCCGGGCCCCGCTCGTGCTGGACCTGGAGGTCGCCTACTTCACCTCGCGCGGCATCGGCGTCGCCGAGGTCAACTACGGCGGCTCGACGGGCTACGGCCGGGAGTACCGCGACCGGCTGCGCGAGCAGTGGGGCGTGGTGGACGTCGAGGACTGCGCGGCGGTCGCCACCGCGCTCGCCGACGAGGGCACCGCCGACCGGGCGCGGCTCGCGATCCGCGGCGGCAGCGCCGGCGGCTGGACCACGGGCGCCTCGCTCACCTCCACCGACGTCTACGCGTGCGGCACCATCAGCTATCCGATCCTCGACCTCTCCGGCTGGGCCACCGGCGAGACCCACGACTTCGAATCGCGGTATCTGGAGAGCCTGATCGGCTCGCTCGGCGCGGTCCCCGACCGCTACCGCGACCGCTCCCCGGCCAACCGGACGGACCGTATCTCGGCGTCCTTCCTGCTGCTCCAGGGACTCGACGACGTGATCTGCCCGCCCGCGCAGTGCGAGCGGTTCATGGCGGCGATGGCCGGCCGCGGCGTGCCGCACGCCTACCTCGCCTTCGAGGGCGAGGGGCACGGCTTCCGCCGTGAGAGCACCATCGTCCGCGCTCTGGAGGCCGAACTCTCCCTCTACGCCCAGACCTTCGGCATCAGCCGCGAGGACGTACCGGTCCTGGAATTCAAGAAGTGACGGCCCCCGCGCTGACCCGGCCGCGCCGGCTGCGACCGGGCGACCGGGTCGCGGTGGTCGCCACCAGCGGTCCGGTCCCGCCCGAGCGCCTCGCCGCGGGCCTTGACGTGCTGCGCGGCTGGGGCCTCGATCCGGTCGCCGCCCCGCACACCGCGGACCGGCATCCCGACTTCGGCTACCTCGCGGGTACGGACGAGGACCGCGCCCGCGACCTCCAGGACGCGTGGTGCGACCCGTCCGTGACGGCCGTGCTGGGCGCCCGAGGGGGCTACGGCGCGCAGCGGATGGTCGATGAGCTCGACTGGGACGCGATGCACGCCGCCGGACCGAAGATCTTCGTCGGGTACAGCGACACCACCGCGCTCCAGGAGGCGTTCGCGACCCGGCTGGGCCTGGCGACCGTGCACGGGCCGATGACCGCGACGGCGTCCTTCCTCGACGACGCCCCGACCAGGGAGCACTTACGGCAGACGCTCTTCGCGCCCGAAGCGGCCCGCACCCTGCGCCCGGCGACGGCCCGCACGCTCGTGCCCGGCACGGCCCGCGGGGTGACCCTCGGCGGCTGTGTGACCATGCTCGCCGCCGACCTCGGGACGCCGCACGCCCGGCGGGGAGCTGCGGGCGGCCTGCTGCTGCTAGAGGACACCGAGCAGTCGCCCTACCAGCTGGACCGCAACCTGACCCAACTGCTGCGCTCCGGCTGGCTGGCCGGCGTCGCGGGCATCGTGCTCGGGTCCTGGGCGAAGTGCGGACCGTACGAGGAGGTGCGGGCGGTGCTGCTGGACCGGCTGGGCGGGCTCGGGGTGCCGGTGGTGGAAGAGTTCGGCTTCGGCCACGGCCCCTCGACGCTGACCCTGCCGCTCGGCGTACCGGCCGTACTGGACGCGGGCGCCCGCACACTCACCTACGCGGTGCCGGCGTTGCTGTGAGGCCGGGGGAGTGGGAATCCGGTGGCCGGGGAGGCTGTGAACGGCCCGGCCACTACCGGTACCACCACGGGGGAGCCGTCCCCCGGCGCTTCGAGGATGTCGGCCTCGATCCCGTACAACTCCCTGACCAGGGCGGCGTTCACGACCTCGCGGGCGGGGCCGTTGGCGAGCACCGCGCCGTCGCGCATCGCGACGATCACATCGGCGTAGCGCGCGGCACTGCCCAGGTCGTGCAGCACCATGACGACGGTGCGGCCCGCCGCGGCCACCTCCCGTACGAGTCCGAGCACCTCGACCGCGTGGCCCAGGTCGAGCGCGCTGGTCGGCTCGTCGAGCAGCAGCACGGGGGTCTGCTGGGCGAGCACCATGGCCAGCCAGCAGCGCTGCCGCTGGCCGCCGGACAGCTGGTCGAGGCGGCGGTCCGCCAACTCCATGACCCCGGTGGCCTCCAGTGCCTCGCGCACCGCGCGCTCGTCCTCGCGCGACCACTGCCGGAAGAGGCCCTGGTGCGGGTGGCGGCCGTAGCGCACCAGCCCGGCGACGGTGACCGCCTCAGGCGCCTGCGGGGACTGCGGCAGCAGCGCGATGCGGTGGGCGGCCTGGCGCTGCTTGAGCTGCCAGACGTCCGCGTCGCCGACCCGTACGGTCCCGCCGTCGGGCCGGTGCAGCCGGGCGATGGCCCGCAGCAGGGTGGACTTGCCGCAGCCGTTGGGGCCGACGATCGCGACGACCTGGCCGGCCGGGACCGTCAGGTCCACGCTGTCGACGGCGAGGTGGCCCGGATAGCCGGCCGTGAGCTGTTCGACGGAGAGTTCCACGGGGCTCAGGCCCTTCCGGTCTTCTTGACGGAGGTCGGCTCGGGGGTCTGCTCGGTTGTCTTCCGCGCGGCGGTCTTCTGCGCGGTGGTTCGCACCGTGCTCTTCGCGGGGGCGGCGCCCCGTTTGCCGGCGGGCTTGGTGTCGTTGCCGAACAGGACCCAGAGCAGGAACGGGCCGCCCAGGACGCTCGTCACCACACCGACCGGGATCTCCACCGGGGCGATGACCCGGCCGAGCGCGTCCGCCCCCGCGATGAGGGCCGCGCCGACCAGGGCCGAGGCCAGTACGGGGACCCGGGTGGGCCCGCACAGCCGGGCGGCCAGGATGGGCGAGGCGAGCGCGACGAAGGCGATCGGGCCGCCGACGCCGACCGCGACGCCCGCCAGGACCACGGCGAGGGCGAGCGTGAGGGCGCGTACGAGCCGGACGTTCAGCCCGAGCGCGCTGGCCATGTCGTCGTCGAAGCGCATCAGGTCCAGCCGGCGGCCGGCGACCAGCGCGAGCGGCACCAGGACGACCAGGCAGAGCGTCAGCGGCGCGCCGACGCCGTAGTCGCGCCCGCTGAGGCTGCCGATGCTCCACAGGAAGATGCCGCCGGCGGTGTTGTCGTTCTGCCGGGACATCAGCAGGTCGCTGACGGCGCCGATGACGGTGGAGACGCCGATGCCGACGACCAGCACGCGGTAGCCGCGGGTGCCCGCGCCGCCCGCGAACAGCACGACGAGCACCGCCGCGCCGATCGCGCCCAGCGGGCCGAGCCACCAGGAGCCCACCATCGCGGTGGAGCTGCCGACGACGGTGGCCACCACGGCCGCGGTGGCGCCCGCGTTGACGCCGATGATGTCGGGGGTGGCGAGCCGGTTGCCCGCGAGGGTCTGGGTGAGGCAGCCGGAGATGCCGAGCGCCGCGCCGACCAGTAGGCCGACGATGATCCGCGGCAGCCGGAAGTCCTGGACGAGCAGGACGCTCGTCGGATCGCCGGTGCCGAGCAGTCCGCCCACCGAGTCGGCGAGGCTCATCCCGGAGGAGCTGACGAGGGTGCCGAAGACGACGACGGCCGCGATGACGACGGCGAGCCCGACGGCGACCGCGGCGGTGCGGCGCGGGAAGAGCCAGGAGAGGGCGCCGGTGCGGATGAGGAGGCTGTCCGGGGGAGTCAGCTCCGGAGGTTGCTCCGGCTGTTCGGCGGGTACGGGCTTGTGCTCGGCCGCGCTGTCCATGTCGTCCACGTTATCCACATTGTCTACGTTGTTCGTGCCGCCCGTGCCGCCCGTGCCGCCCGTGCCGCCCGTGCCGCCCGTGCCGCCCGTGCCGCCCGTGCCGCCCGTGCCGCCCGTGCCGTCCGGTTCGGAGGTGGTCCGTGCGGCCGTCATGCGTTCGCTCCCGAAGCGCCCAGGCCCGTCATCCGGTTGGTCCGGGCGATCCAGATCAGCAGCGGGCCGCCGACCAGCGCGAGCAGCACGCTGACCGGGGTTTCCCAGGGCCGGATGATCACCCGGGCCAGAATGTCGGCGGCGATCATGACATCGGCCGCCACCAGGGCGGAGAGCAGCAGTTGGGCGCTCATCCGCGGTCCGGTGACGGTGCGCGCGGCGTACGGGGCCAGCAGCCCGAGGAAGGCGATCGGCCCGGCGAGCGCGACGGCCGCGCCGGCCAGCAGGGTGACGGCTCCGGCGACGACGATCCGGATGCGCGCCGGGCGGTGGCCGAGTGAGCGGGCGCTGTCGTCGCCGAGCGCGAGCGCGGACAGCGGACGTCCGGCGCCCAGCGCGATGAGCAGGCCGACGGCGACGATCGGCAGCATGGTGAGCGTGGTGGAGGTCTTGATCCCGGCCAGCGAGCCGATCGTCCAGTAGCGGTACACGTCGAAGGTGGACTGGGTGCCGAGCAGGACGTACGAGGTCATGCCGTGGAAGGTCGCGCCCAGCGCGGACCCCGCGAGGACCAGCCGCAGCGGCGATCCCGCGGCCCGGCCTGAGGCGGCGAGCAGCAGCACCACGGCGCTCGCGGCCATGCCGCCGACGAGGGCCCAGACCAGGATGCCGGCGGGCGAGCTGACGCCGAAGTAGGTGAGGCCGATGACGACGCCCAGCGCCGCACCGGAGTTGACGCCGAGCAGCCCGGTCTCGGCGAGCGGGTTGCGGGTGACGGCCTGCAACAGCGCGCCCGCGGTGCCGAGCGCCACGCCGACCAGGACGGCCGCGATGGTGCGCGGGACGCGTACGTCCATGACGGCGAGCCGGAGTTGGGGATCGGCGCGGGCGCCGGGGTCGCCGAGCAGGAAGTCCAGGGCGCGGCCCATCGGGTGACTGCCGCTGCCGATCAGCAGCGAGAACAGTGCGAGGACGAGCAGCAGCGCGGTGAGCCCCGCTGCCGCCCACAGGGTGGGGCGGTGGCGGTGCGGGGCTGGCGCCGGGTCCGCTTCCGCGGGGGCGGTGGCCGGGTCCGCGTCGGTGGTGGGGCCACCTTGCGGGCCGCCCTGTTGCGCAACAAGCATGAGGTTAGCCTAACCTAAGGTTCTGCTCGGGCTCCGGATGGGTCGAACGACTCTGTCCGGACGTCCGTCATGTCCTGGGGTCGGGGGGTGATCTCCCGCCCCGTAACCACGTTTGCCCGACGTCCTACACACTCGGAGAACCGCATGTCCTCGAACCGTTCCTCTCGCGCCCGGCTCACCGCTGCCGCCGTCGCGGTCGTCGCCTCGGCGCTCGCCCTGACCGCCTGCGGTTCGGGGAAGTCCGACAGCGGAGACAGCAAGGTCGAGGGCAAGGGAGCGGAAATCCGCACGGTCAAGGACGCGACCGGCAAGGGCGTGAAGATCCCCGCCGCGCCGAAGAAGGTCGTCGTGCTCAGCGAGATGGACCTCGACACCTCGCTCGCCCTCGGCGTGAAGCCGATCGGCCTGACCGCGGGCCGCGGCCAGCAGGGCGCTCCGGAGTACCTCGGTGACAAGGCGAAGGGCATCCCGGTCATCGGCGCGGTCACCGGTCCGGACCTGGAGAAGGTCGCGGTCGCGGACCCGGACGTCATCCTGGCAGGGCAGACGACGGACAGTCAGGTGCTCAAGCAGCTCCAGCACATCGCCCCCACCGTGGTGACGATCGGCAAGGACAAGTCCTGGAAGTCGGCCCTCGCCCTCACCGGCGACGTACTCGGCAAGGACGCCGAGGCGAAGAAGTTCCTCGCGGGCTACGACAAGCGCGCGGCCGCGGTGAAGAAGGCCATCGGCGGGAAGGCCGGCTCGACCGCCAGCGTCGCCCGCTACTCCGGCAAGGGCACCGCGGTCATGCAGCAGGGCGTGTTCATCAGCGACGTGCTCAAGGACCTCGGCTTCAAGCGTCCCGGCCTCCAGAACGAGAAGGGCGCGGGCCACTCGACGCCGATCAGCGACGAGGACATCAAGCAGATCGACGGTGACTGGCTGTTCATCGGCACGCTGGCCTCCAAGGGCAAGGACGCCGACCTCTTCGGCGAGTTGAAGACCAAGCCCGCGTACAAGCAGCTCGGCGCGGTGAAGGACGGTCACGTCACGGAGATCGACGGCTCGAAGTGGACCAGCCTCGGCGGCTCGGTCGCCGCGATGTCGGTGCTGGACGACGTCGAGAAGGCGATGGCGAAGTAGTCGACGGGGTCCGGCGGAGTTCGGCGGGGTCCGATGGACCCCGGCGGAGTTCGGCCGAGTCCGGCGAAGCAGCGCCTCGCCCGGGTGGCTTGAACGTGGCGGGTGCCGGTTCCGGCGCTCGCCACGGCCTGTTAGGTTAGGTTCACCTAAGTTCACATGCGGCGAGGGGAAATCACAGTGCAGGAGTCTGAGCTGGCCGGAAGGATCGCGCTGGTCACCGGTGCGGGCCAGGGCATAGGGGAAGCCGTGGCCCGCGCTCTCGCCGACCAGGGCGCCCGTGTCGCGGCCCTGGACCGAAGCCCCGACGGGGTCAAGACGCTTGAGGCCGAGTACGGTCACGCCCGGGTGGTCGCCCACACCGTCGACGTCACCGACAGCGCCGCCGTCGAAGAGACCGTCGAGCAGATCGAACGCACCATGGGCCCCATCGGCATTCTGGTCAACGTCGCCGGAGTGCTGCGCACTTCGCCCGTCATCGACCTCACCGACGCCGACTGGGCGGACACCTTCGCCGTGAACACCACCGGGGTCTTCCACGCCGCGCGCGCCGTCTCCCGCCGGATGGCCGAGCGCCGCGCGGGCTGCATCGTCACCGTCGGCTCCAACGCCGCCGGGGTGCCCCGCACCGGCATGGCCGCGTACGCCGCCTCCAAGGCCGCCGCGACCATGTTCACCAAGTGCCTCGGCCTGGAGCTGGCCCGCAGCGGCATCCGCTGCAACGTCGTCTCGCCCGGCTCCACCGACACCCCGATGCAGCGTCAGCTCTGGACCGACGCGCAGGCGCCGCTGCGCGTCATCGACGGAGACCCCGACACCTACCGCGTCGGCATACCGCTCGGCCGCATCGCCGAGCCGTCCGACGTCGCCGACGCCGTGGCCTTCCTCGTCTCGGACCGGGCCCGGCACATCACGATGCACGACCTGTACGTGGACGGCGGCGCGACCTTGCGCGCCTAGCGCGCGCCGCGCGCGGACCGGCGGACGGCGCACAGCGCGCGCCCGTCCCGCGCCCGGCGCACCCTGTCGCACGCGGCCTACGCGCCCCGTCGGCCCGCCCGGCGCACTCCGGCGTGCCCGATCCGCCCGTACGCCGCGCGCGCCCCGCACGACCCGCGCATTCCGCACGACCCGCACGCTCCGCACGACCCGCACGCTCCGCACGACCCGCACGCTCCGCACGACCCGCACGCCCCGACCTTCCGTACGACCGGTTCTTCCTTACGCACCGTCCATCCGGCGGGCCGGTCCCGCCGACCCGTCCCGGACCTTCCGTCCCGCCGTAGAAATTGGAGCCCCTGGTGACGACCGCACCCGATGTCGCCCCCCGCGTCACGTCCGGGCCGACAACCGACCAGGCCATCGGCGCGGCGACCGCGCTGCTCGACGCGTACCGTCCGGGCGACACCCGGTTCTTCGCGTCACCGGCCCGCACCCTCCTCGCGCGCGGCACCCGCGCAGCAGTGCCGCACGACGAACGACCGCTGCACCAGCGCGTCGCCGAGACGCTCGACGCACAGCGGCGCGCGGGCCGGCCCGCGCCGGTCGTCGTCGGGGCGATCCCCTTCGACCACACCGCGCCCGCCGCCCTCGCCGTCCCCGAGACCGTCCGCTGGGCGCCCGCGCTCGCCGAGGACCCGCTGATCGCGCTGCGCGCCCCGGCGCCCGCCGCCACCGCCTGGGACATCCGGCAGGTGCCCGCCCCGCGCGCCTACGGCGCCTCGGTCGCCGAGGCCGTACGCCGCATGGAGCGCGCGGAGTTCAGCAAGGTCGTCCTCGCCCGGACGCTGGAGCTGGAGTCGCCGCAGGCCCTCGACATACCGGCGATGCTGCAACGCCTCGCCCGCCGCGACCCCTCCGGCTACACCTTCGCCGTGCCCTCCGGACCCGGCCGCACCCTGCTCGGCGCCAGCCCCGAACTGCTCGTCTCCCGGCAGGGCGGCCGGCTCGTCGCCAACCCGCTCGCCGGGTCCGCGCCGCGCAGCGCCGACCTCGCCGAGGACGTACGCCGGGCCGCCGCGCTGCTGGAGTCGGCCAAGGACCTGCACGAGCACGCCGTCGTGGTGGCCGCCGTACGCGAGGGCCTCGCCCCGTACTGCCGCACCCTCGACGTGCCCGAGCGGCCCACCCTGGTACGGACCGCCGCGATGTGGCATCTGTCCACCAGCATCACCGGCGAACTCGCCGAAGCGGACGCCTCCGCGCTGGAGTTGGCCTGCGCCCTGCATCCGACCCCCGCCGTCTGCGGCACTCCCACCGCCGTCGCGCGCGACGTCATAGGCGAACTGGAGCCCTTCGACCGCGGCCTCTACACCGGCATCGTCGGCTGGGGCGACGCGGACGGCGACGGCGAGTGGGTGGTCACCATCCGCTGCGCCGAGGCCGATGAGCGCACCCTGCGGCTGTACGCGGGCGCCGGAATCGTCGAGGCGTCCTCGCCGGAGTCCGAGACCGCCGAGACCGGCGCGAAGTTCCAGACCTTCCTGCACGCCGTCGGGGTGGACCAGTGAGCAGCGCCGCCGGAACCGACGCGCCCACCTGGCCCGCCGAGTTCGCCGAGCGTTACCGCGCCGCGGGCTACTGGCGCGGCGAGACCTTCGGCGGCATGCTGCGCGAGCGCGCCGAGGCCACCCCCGACGCGATCGCGATCGTCGACCCGGGAGGCCCAGCAGGCCCCAAAAGCCCCGCCGGTCCCGCCGGCGGCGGTGCGCCGGAGCGCCGGTGGACCTACCGCGAGCTGGACGAGCGCGCCGACCGGCTCGCCGCCGGATTCCTGGCGCGGGGCATCAAGAAGGGCGACCGGGTCGTCCTGCAACTCCCCAACGTCGCCGAGTTCTTCGAGGTCGTCTTCGGGCTGTTCCGGATCGGCGCGCTGCCGATCTTCGCGCTGCCCGCGCACCGCGAGAGCGAGATCCGCTACTTCTGCGAGTTCACCGAGGCCGTCGCGTACGTCATCCCCGACGTCCACGGCGGCTTCGACCACCGCGAGCTGGCGGCCAAACTGAGCGCCGAACTGCCCACGCTGCGCCATGTGTTCGTGGCCGGCGAGGTGGCGGAGCACACCCACACACCGCTGGCCGAGGTGCACACGGAGCCGGTCGCAGTCGAGGACCCGCCCGCGCCGGGCGACCTCGCCTTCCTCCAGCTCTCCGGCGGCAGCACGGGCGTGCCCAAGCTCATCCCGCGCACCCACGACGACTACCTGTACTCGCTGTGGGGCTCGAACGAGATCTGCCGGGTCGACGAGGACAGCGTCTACCTGTGCGTCCTGCCCGCCGCCCACAACTTCCCGCTGAGCTCGCCGGGCACCCTCGGCGCGCTCTACGCGGGCGGGCGCGTCGTGCTCTGCCCGCAGCCCAGCCCGGACGTCGCCTTCCCGCTCATCGAGCGCGAGGGCGTGACCATCACCGGCCTGGTGCCGCCGCTCGCGCTGGTCTGGGTGGAAGCGGCCCGGAACAACTCGGCGACGCGCAGCGACGCGGTGACCCATGACGGTTCGGCCCCGCCGAGCGCCACGTACGACCTGGAGAGCCTCGAAGTGCTGCTCGTCGGCGGCGCGAAGTTCAGTGAGGAGGCCGCCGGACGCGTCCGCGCGGCGCTCGGCTGCACGCTCCAGCAGGTCTTCGGCATGGCCGAGGGGCTCGTCAACTACACCCGGCTGGACGACGACGAGGACGTCATCGTCAGCACCCAGGGCCGGCCGATCTCGGCGGACGACGAGATCCTCATCGTCGACGACGAGGACGACGAGCTGCCGGCCGGCGCGACCGGCCACCTGCTGACCCGCGGCCCGTACACCATCCGCGGCTATTGGCGCGCGCCCGAGCACAACGCCAGGTCCTTCACGCCGGACGGCTTCTACCGCACCGGCGACGTGGTCCGGATGACCGGGACCGGCCATCTGGTGGTCGAGGGGCGGGCCAAGGACCAGATCAACCGGGGCGGCGAGAAGGTCGCCGCCGAGGAGATCGAGAACCACATCCTCGCCCACCCGTCGGTGCACGACGTGGCGATCGTGGCCGTGCCGGACGACTACCTGGGCGAGCGCACCTGCGCCTACGTCATCCTGCGCGAGGACGCCGAGCCGATCCGTTCGATGGCCGTCAAGAAGTTCGTCCGCGAGCGCGGCCTGGCCGCCTACAAGGTGCCCGACCGGGTCGAGTTCATCGACGCCTTCCCGCAGACGGGCATCGGCAAGGTCAGCAAGAAGGACCTGCGCGCCGCGATCGCCGCCCGGCTGCGGGAGACCGCCGGGCAAGGCTGACCCCGGCGAGCGCCCCCCCGGCTCGCGAGCGCCGCACGCCCCGTAGTAGTCCTTGAGTCCTCAGCAGTTCGCAGCCAGTCCGCAGTAGGCCGCCCAGCAAGCCCGCAGCAAGCCCGCAGCAAGTCCTCAGTCCTGTCAGCCCGACCGCCTGTCAGCACCGCCGATAAGCCCCCGAAAGGCCCCACCCATGGCACTGCCCGCGATTCCCCCCTACGCCATGCCGACGGCGGCCGAGCTGCCGGCGAACCGCGTCGACTGGACCGTGGACCCGGAGCGGGCCGTCCTGCTCGTCCACGACCTGCAGAACTACTTCCTCGGGGCCTTCACCGCGGGTACGTCGCCCGTCACCGACCTCCTCGCCAACGTCGCCCGGCTGAAGAAGGACTGCGAGCGGCTGGGCATACCTGTCGTCTACTCCGCCCAGCCCGGCGGCCAGAGCGCCGAGGAGCGCGGCCTCCAGCAGGACTTCTGGGGACCGGGTCTGCCCGACGACGAGCACGCCGAGGCCATCGCCGAGGCCGTCGCCCCGACCGACGGCGACACGGTCCTGACCAAGTGGAAGTACAGCGCGTACGTCCGCACCGACCTCGCCGAGCGGATGGCCGCGCAGGGCCGCGACCAGCTCGTCATCGTCGGCGTCTACGCCCACATCGGCGTCCTGATGACCGCCTGCGACGCGTGGATGCGCGACACCCAGGCGTTCCTGGTCGCCGACGCCGTCGCCGACTTCTCCGAGGCGGACCACCGGATGGCGCTGAGCTGGGCCGCCGCCAAGTGCGCCGTCGTCACCACCACCGACGCCGTCCTCGAAGGGAACTGATCACCGTGGCACTCACCGTGGAACTGATACGCGCGGACATCGCCGACGTGCTCGGCGAGGACCCGGCCGACATCCCGGTCGACGAGAGCCTCGTCGACTACGGCCTCGACTCGGTCCGCATCATGGCGCTCGTCGAGCGCTGGCGGCGCGAGCACGCCGTCGAGGTGACCTTCGTCGACCTCGCCGAGCAGCCCGCCATCGAAGCGTGGGCGCCGCTGCTCGGAGTCGTGGCATGACCGCAGTCCTCGAACCGGCCCTCGACGTCGGCACGGCCGGAATGCCGCTGACCGCCGCCCAGTCGGGCATGTGGTACGCCCAGGCGCTCGACCCGGACAGCCCGGCGCAGAACACCGCCGAGTGCATCGAGATCCACGGCCCGGTGGATCCGGTGCTGTTCGCCGAGGCACTGCACCGCACCGCCGGTGAGGCGGACGCGCTGCGGGTGCGGATCGTGGAGAGCCCGCAGGGACCGCGCCAGCTGCCCATCGCCATCGAGCCGCCCGGCCACGGCTTCCCGCTGCACGCGGCCGACCTGCGCGACCAGGGCGACCCGGACGCGACCGCCCGCGCCTGGATGCGCGCCGACCTCGCCGAGCCCTTCGACCTGGCCGAGGGCCCGCTGTTCGTGCACGGCCTGTTCCGGGTCGGCGACGAGCGCTGGCTCTGGTACCAGCGGGTGCACCACGCCGTGATGGACGGATTCGGCTACTCGCTGCTCGCCCGCCGCGTCGCCGAGCTGTACACCGCGCTGGCCGCCGGGCGGACGCCCGGATCGAGCCCCTTCGGGCGGCTCTGCGCACTCGTCGCCGAGGACAGCGCCTACCGGGTCTCCGAAGCCTGGGCGAGCGACCGCGACCACTGGACGCGGCGCTTCGCGGACCGCCCCGAAGCTCCCTCGCTGGCCGGCCGCGACGCACTGCCCTCCCGTACCTTCCTGCGCCGGACCGACCGCATCGGACCCGAGGAGAGCACCCGCCTCAAGGAGCTGGCGGCCTCCGTGCGCGCGAGCTGGCCCGATCTGCTGATCGCCGCGCAGGCGCTCTACCTCTCCCGCGCCACCGGCTCGGCCGAGGTCGTCCTCGGCCTGCCGATGATGGGCCGGATGGGCTCCGCCGCGCTGCGGGTGCCCGGCATGGTCATGAATGTGCTCCCGCTGCGGCTCACCGTCGCACCCGAGGCGACCTTCGCCGAGCTGACCCGGCAGGTCGTCCTGGGCATCCGCGACGCCCGCCGCCACCAGCGCTACCGCTACGAGGACATCCGCCGCGACCTCGGCCTGCTCGGCGAGGGCCGCGCCCTGGTCGGGCCGCTCGTCAACGTCATGCCGTTCGACTACGGGCTGACCTTCGCCGGCGCGCCCTCCGACGCGCACAACCTGTCCGCGGGCCCTGTGGACGACCTCACCGTCAACATCTACGACCGCGCGGACGGCTCCGGCCTGCGCATCGACTACGACGGCAATCCGGCGCTGTACGGCCAGGACGAACTCGCCGTCCACCAGAGCCGCTTCCTGGACCTGGTCAGCCGGCTCCTCGCCCAGGACCCGCACGCCCCGCTCGGCGGCCTCGGCGTGCTCACCGCCGAGGAGCGCCACCAGGTCGACACCGAGTTCAACGACACCGAGCGGCCGGTGCGGCCGACCACCCTCATCGGCCCGATCGAGGCGCAGGCGCTCCGCACGCCCGACGCGACCGCCGTCGTCTTCGACGGCGCGGGCCTCGCGGCCGGTTCCCCGGCCGGCTCCCCGGCCGGCTCCGGCGTGAGCGCCCTGACGTACGGCGAGTTGAACGCCCGCGCCAACCGGCTCGCGCGCCGGCTCGCGACGCTCGGCGTACGCCCCGGCGCGCTCGTCGCCGTCGCGCTGCCGCGCTCCGTGAACCTCGTCGTCGCCCTGCTGGCCGTCCTCAAGGCGGGCGGCGCCTACCTCCCGCTCGACCCGGACTACCCGGCCGACCGCCTCGCGTACATGCTCGACGACGCCGGCCCCGTCTGCGTCCTCACCGACACCGCGACCGGCCCCGAGCTGCCGGACACCGAACTGCCGGTGCTCGTCCTGGACGACCCGGCGCTACGGCGCGAGCTGGCGGCGCACGGCACCACCAACCCGCCCCGCGCGCTCACCCCCCAGCACCCCGCCTACGTCATCTACACCTCCGGTTCCACCGGCCGCCCCAAGGGCGTCGTCGTCCCGCACTCGGCCATCGACAACCGGCTGCGCTGGATGCAGGCTGCTTACCGGCTCGCCGCCGACGACCGGGTGCTGCAGAAGACGCCGTCCGGCTTCGATGTGTCCGTCTGGGAGTTCTTCTGGGCGCTGCGCGAGGGCGCGACCCTCGTCGTCGCCGCGCCCGGCGGCCACAAGGACCCCGGCTACCTCGCCCGTACGATCCGCGAACACCGCATCACCACCCTGCACTTCGTCCCCTCGATGCTCCAGGTCTTCCTGGCCGAGCCGGGCGCCGGGGCGAGCGCGGCCGGGGTTCCCGGCAACGGTCTGCGCCGGGTCTTCTGCAGCGGGGAGGCGCTGGCGCGCGAGACCGCCGAAGCGTTCCACCGCCTGCTGCCGGGCGTTCCGCTGCACAATCTGTACGGGCCGACCGAGGCAGCGGTCGACGTCACCCACCACCCCTGCGAGCCGGGCGAATCCGGCCCGGTGCCGATCGGCAAGCCGGTCTGGAACACCCGGCTGTACGTCCTCGACGCGGCCCTCCAGCCCTGCCCGCCCGGCGTCTGCGGCGAGCTCTACCTCGCCGGAACCCAGCTCGCCACCGGCTACCTCGGCCGCCCCTCCCTCACCGCCGCACGCTTCGTCGCCGACCCCTTCGGCCCGTCCGGCAGCCGGATGTACCGCACCGGGGACCTCGTACGGTGGCTCGCGGACGGCTCGGTCGACTACCTCGGCCGTACCGACCACCAGGTGAAACTGCGCGGCCTGCGCATCGAACTCGGCGAGATCGAGGCCGCGTTGGCGGCCGACGACACGGTCGGGACGGCATGCGTCCTGGTCCGCGAAGACCGGCCCGGCGACCAGCGCCTGGTCGGCTACATCACTCCGGCGCGCGACGCGCAGCCGGCCGGAAAGCCGGTCCCGGCGGATGCCGCCGCTGGGACCGGTCACTCCGATACGGACGCCCGGACCGACCCCGGCCTCGACACCGGTCCCGGCCTCGACACCGACCCGCGCCTCGACACCGACGCGCTGCGGGCCCGGCTGGCCTCGCGGCTGCCGGACTACATGGTGCCCAGCGCCCTGCTGGTCCTCGACGACCTCCCGCTCAGCCCCAACGGCAAGCTGGACCGCAAGGCGCTGCCCGCCCCCGACACGGCCGGCTCGACCGACGGCCGCGCCCCGCGCGACCACCGCGAGGAGATCCTCACCCGACTCTTCGCGGCAGTCCTGGGCCTGCCCAAAGTAGGCGTCGAGGACAGCTTCTTCGACCTCGGCGGCAATTCGCTGCTCGCCGCCCGGCTGGTCGCCGAGGTGCGGGACGCGCTGGGCACGGACCTCGCGATCGGCGCGCTGTTCCAGGCCTCCACCCCGGCCGCGCTCGCCGCCCGGCTGGTCGCCACCGAAGGCGATCAGGGCGACGACAACGAGGGCGCGCTGCGCGTCCTGCTGCCGCTGCGCACCGCCGGGAGCCGGACCCCGCTGTTCGTCGTCCACCCGGCCGGCGGCATCAGTTGGTGCTACTCCGGGCTGCTGGCCCGGCTCGGTCCCGACCAGCCCGTCTACGGCTTGCAGGCGCGCGGCCTCACCCGCCCCGAGCAACTCCCGCCCGACATGGAGCAGATGGCTGAGGACTACGTCAGCCAACTGCGCGAGATCCAGCCGCACGGCCCGTACCGGCTGCTCGGCTGGTCGGTCGGCGGCGTCGTCGCGCACACCATCGCGGTGCGGCTCCAGGAAGCGGGGGAGCGGGTCGAACTGCTCGCCCTGATGGACGCCTACCCGTCCGACCAGTGGCGCGACCAGGCCGTCCCGGCCGAGGCCGACGCGCTGGGCGCGCTGCTGCGGATGGCCGGTTACGAGCCGGGGGAGACGCTCACCCGCGAACAGGTGCTCCAGACGCTGCACCGCGAAGGCAGCGCGCTCGCCAATCTCGCGGACTACACGGTCTCGGCGGTGGTCAACATCGTGCTGAACAACGCCCGCTTGATGCGCGCCCACCAGCACCGGGCCTTCGACGGCGACGTGCTCTTCTTCACCGCGTCGGCTCCCCGTCCGGAGGACTGGCTGACCCGCGACGCCTGGCGTCCGTACATCACCGGCACGCTCACCAACCACGACATCGACTGTCTGCACCCGCAGATGACGCAGCCCGAGCAGATCGCGCGGATCGCGACGGTGCTGGCGGAGCGGCTGGCGGAGCACGATGCCGCTCCCGACGCCGATTCCGCTCCCGATTCCGGCACCGGCACCGGCACCGGCCACGATCGCGGTCCCGGTCATGCGGCGGCCCGGCCGGCAGCACAGGCACCCGAGGGAGCCCGATGATCCGCAGCCCCTTCGACCCCGATCCGGACCGCCCGGACGACCCCACGCACCTGGTGCTGGCCAACGCGGCGGGCGAGCATTCCTTGTGGCCCGCCTTCGCGGCGGCGCCCTCGGGATGGACCCGCTTGCTGGGGCCGGCGGCCTATGACGAGTGCGTGAGGTTCGTGGAGCGGAAGGAGTTGTAGCCGGCCATGGTGCGGACTGTGGCCTTCCGTGCCGTTCTGGAAGGATGGGCCCGGTGAATCGCACTGCTCCTGGCCTCGTCCCGCGCCTGCTCGGCAGCGACCCGCTCCCGACCCCGATGCGTCGGTGGGAAGCGCGGGGCCCGCATCTGTGGCTGGTGCGCGCGCCCGAGCAGCCGCAGCGGCAGGACCGCGATCGAGCTCCGAGGCCGGACCACGGCCCGCTCCCGGACCGCGGCCAGCAGCAGGGCCAGGCCCTGGACTTCGCCCGGGACACGGGGATTCTCGACACGACGGAGCGTGCGCGGGCGGCGGCGTTCGTCCGTGACGTCGACCGCGACCGCTATGTGACCGCGCATGTCGCGCTGCGCCGGATCCTGGGCGCCTACCTCGGCGCGGACCCGGCGCGGATCGCCTTCATCCGCGAGCCGTGCCCATGCTGCGGCGCCCCGCACGGCCGCCCCGCGGTGGAGGGGACTCCGCTGCACTTCTCCCTCTCGCACGCACGCGAACTGGTGCTGATCGGCCTCGCGGGCGTCCCGGTCGGCGTTGATGTGGAGGAGGTCCCCTCTCCCCGGACCGCGACGGACGTCGCCGCGACCCTGCACCCGACGGAGCGGACCGAGCTCTCCGCGCTGCCCGCCCCCAGCCGCCCGGCCGCCTTCTCCCGCTGCTGGACGCGCAAGGAGGCGTACCTCAAGGGCACCGGCACCGGCCTCGCCGAGGACCCCTCGATCACCTACGTCGGCGCGGGGGCGACGCCCGCCGCGCTGCCGGAGTGGACGCTGACCGATGTACGGGTGGACGCCGGCTACACGGCGGCCTGCGCCGAGCGGCGGCCCTCTCCAGCGGCCGATGTCAGAGCCGGGGCGTAGATTCGTAGCGGGTCGTATCGGGTCGCGGGAGGCCGTTCCGCGACTCTTCGGCGCGGGTCGCACCGCGCGGTTGCCGCGTCCAAGGCCGCCAGGGGGGCCTCGATGAGTGAACCGACAGCACCGTCCGAGCCGGAGGCGCTGGAGACGCAGTTGGAGCGGTACCGGGTGGAGCTGACCGGTTACTGCTACCGGATGCTGGGGTCGCTGTTCGAGGCGGAGGACGCCGTCCAGGACACCCTGGTACGGGCCTGGCGCGGCCACGACCGCTTCGAGGGCCGCTCGTCGCTGCGCTCCTGGCTCTACCGGATCGCGACCAACGTCTGTCTGGACATGGCGAGCGGCCGGGCGCGCCGGGCGCGCCCGATGGACCTCGGGGGCGCGGCCTCGTCCTCCTCGACCCTGGGCCCCGCGCTGCCGGAGGCGGTCTGGATCGGCCCGGTGCCGGACGACCGGGTGGTGCCCGAGGGCGGCGACCCGGCCGACGTGGCCGCGTTGCGGGACACGGTCCGGCTGGCGTTCATCGCCGCCTTGCAGCACCTCGCGCCCCGGCAGCGGGCGGTGTTGATCCTGCGGGAGGTGCTGGCGTGGAAGGCCGGCGAGGTCGCGGAGCTGCTCGGCACCACGGTCGCGTCCGTCAACAGCGCCCTCCAGCGGGCGCGCGCCACGCTGGCCGCGGGCGAGCCGGCCGCCACCGACCCGATCCTGCCCATGGACAAGGCGCAGCAGGCCCTCCTCTCGCGCTACGTGGACGCGTTCGAGCGCTACGACCTCGACTCGCTGACCTCGCTGCTGCGGGAGGACGCGGTGCTGTCCATGCCGCCGTACGACCTGTGGCTGCGCGGCCACGCCGACATCCGCTGGTGGCTGCTCGGCATCGGCGCCGGCTGCCGGGGGTCGCGACTGCTGCCGACCGTCGCGAACGGCGCGCCGGCCTTCGGCCAGTACCGGTCGGCGGGCGCGGAAGGCGGCTTCGTGCCGTGGGCACTCCAGGTCATCGAGGTGTCGGGGCGCGGGATAGCCGGGATCAATTCGTTCCTGGACACGGAGCGGCTGTTCCCCGCGTTCGGGCTGCCCGAGCGCTTGGAGGCGTAGCTCCCCGCGCCGCTGTGCGCGGGTGCGCCGTACGTTCCGTGGGCGGGCGAGGTGTGCGAGTGCTCCCGCGAGCCCGAAGCGCCGAATCGCAGGGCTCGCTGGCGCGCTGTCGTGGCACGGAGTGCCAGAATGCGGTGGTGATGCGATCCAAGGACGGAACCGCCCACGCCTGGGCAGTGCTCGGCGGCCACCGCACGTTGACCCGGGCGATCGCCTCTACCGGACCGCCGGGGCTGCTGCCCGCGCGGCTGCCCGTGATGGAGCTGGCCAGGTCCACCGTCGCGGTGTGCGCGCTGGCCGCCGCCGAGCTGGCGGCGACCCGTGCCGGGCTGCCGCTGCCGAAGGTGGCCGTGGACGACCGTGCGGTGGCGACCGCGTTCGTCAGCGAGCGCCTGCTGCGTGTCGAAGGGCGCGCGGGCGAGACCTTCGCGCCGCTGTCGCGCTTCTGGCGCAGCGCCGACGGCTGGGTCCGCACCCACGCCAACTATCCGCACCACCGGACCAGGCTGCTCGCCGCCCTCGGCATCCCGGACAGTGACGACGAAGCCGCGCTGACCGAGCGGGTGGCCGCCGTACTCGCCGGACGCACGGCCGAAGAGGTCGAGGTCGCGGTGTACGCGGCGGGCGGGCTGGCGATCGCCGTCCGCAGCCGCGAGCAGTGGGCGGCCCACCCGCAGGGCAAGGCCGCGGCGGCGGCTCCGCTGCTGTCGCTGGACCGGGTCGACGAAGCGCCGCCCCGCTGGCCGTCGTCGGAGCCGGTCGATGGTGTGACGATGCGGTCCGACGGCGTGGACCTGCCGTCCGACGGCCCGTTGATGCCGGCCGCCGGGCTGCGCGTGCTGGACCTGACCCGGGTGATCGCCGGGCCGGTGGCCACCCGCATGCTCGGGCTGTACGGGGCTGATGTGCTGCGGCTCGACGCGCCTCAACTGCCGGAGAGCCAGGACGCGTACAACGACACCGGGTTCAACAAGCACTCCGCGCAACTGGATCTGGGCTCTCGCTCCGGCCGGGCCACCTTCGAGGAGCTGCTGGCCTCGGCCGACGTGGTGGTGACCGGCTACCGGCCGGGCGCGCTGGACCAGTACGGCCTCTCGGCGGAAGCCCTCGCCGAACGCCGCCCGGGCCTGGTCATCGCGCAATTGAGCGCCTGGGGCACGGACGGACCCTGGGCCGGGCGACGCGGCTTCGACAGCCTGGTGCAGGCCGCCTCCGGCATCGCCGTGACCGAGAGCGCCCGGGGCACGGTCAGCGACGGCGACCCGGACGCCGACCGGGACGGGGACATTGACCGGGACGTTGACCGGGAGAGCGATCGGGAGAGCGGCCGAGGCAGCGCCCCCGACCGCGACCGGGACGGCACGGCCGGCAACGGGGACACCGACCGGGAGCGCCGGGCCAGCGGGGCCAGCCGGGCCAGCGGGGCCAGCCGGGACAGCGGGGCCGGTCGGGCCAGTGAGGACGACAGCCCCGGCGTACTGCCCGCCCAGGTGCTCGACCACGGCACCGGCTATCTGCTCGCCGCCGCCGTGCTGCGCTCGGTCACCGAGCAACTGCACTCGGGCGGCACGCGGGTGGCCCGGCTGGCCCTGGCGCAGACCGCTTCCTGGCTGCTCGACGGCATCAAGCCCGTAGGGCCCGCGCGCGGGGCTCTCTGGGGGCGGAAGGAACGGGAGACCGAGCCGTACGCCGCCGAGCGCTGGCTGCGGGAGATTCCGGGGCCGCAGGGCCGTGTCCGGCACGCGCTGCCGCCCGCGACCTTCGACCGCAGTGCCGCCGACTGGTGGCGCGCCCCCGGTCTGTTGGGCACGGACTCCCCCGAGTGGCACCGGCACGAGTGACTTCGTACCATCGGCGGATGCCTACCGACCCCGCTGACGCGTACCTGGCCACCGGGACCCGCGTGGCCATCCGGCACTTCCGGCGTCAGGACCGGGAGGAGTTCACCCGGCGCGCCCGGGAGAGCGTGCGGCTGCACCACCCGTGGCTGTTCCCGCCGACGGACGCCGGTGGCTTCGGCGCCTACGTCTCGAAGCTGGAGGAGCCGAGCCGTGAGGGTTTTGTCATCGTCGAGCTGGAGACGGGCGGGCTCGCGGGCTTCATCTCCCTCAGCAACATCGTCCAGGGCGCCTTCCAGTGCGGCTCGATGGGCTACGGCGCGTTCGCGCACGCGGCCGGGCGGGGCCTGTTCGGCGAGGGGTTCGGGCTCGTTCTGCGCTACGCCTTCGGCGAGTTGGGCCTGCACCGGCTGGAGGTGAACATCCAGCCCGCCAATGAGTCGTCGGTGAAGGTCGCCAAGCGGCACGGCTTCCGGCTGGAGGGCTACTCGCCCGACTTCCTCCATATCGACGGCGCTTGGCGCGACCATGAACGCTGGGCCCTCACCAGCGATATGCCCGGCGCGGCGGGGAGCGGCGCGGCGGGAGACGCCGCCTCTCGGTGAGCCGGACTCCCTCTCCCGACGGTTCCCCGCCCGCCCCCTCACTCAGCGGCCGAGCAGGGCGATCAGTCCGTCCGCCAACTCCGTGCGCCAGCACAGGTAGTCGTGGCCGCCATTGAACTCGCCGTAGCTGAACTCGTAACCCTTGGCGGCCAGTACGTCCCGCAGTCGGCGGTTGGCAGGGAGCAGCACCCACTCCTGTTCGCCCGCCGACAGATGGAACCGGACCGGGACCTTCGGTGAGCTCTCCACCAGGCCGGACAGCCACTGGGCGTCCGGGCCGTCCGGCCACCAGAAAGAGCCCGACTGGGACAGCGCGTTCCCGAACCGGTGCGGCGCGCGCAGCGCGGCGTGCGCCGCCATCAGGCCGCCGAGGCTCTGGCCCGCCAGGACCGTACGGGCCGGGTCGGCGGTGACCGGCCAGTGCTCGGCGGCCCAGGGCAGCAGTTCGTCGCTGAGGAAGCGGACGAAGCTGTCGTTGCAGGCGAGTTCGGACCAGCGGGTGGCGCTGTCGAGAGACTCGGGGAGCAGCGCGATCAGCGGCGGGATGCGGCCGTCCGCGATCAGGTTGTCGAGGAGGACGGACACGCCGAGGCCGGGCTGCCACATCTCGCCGTCGAAGAGGACCAGGACCGGCAACTCGGCCTCGTGCGAGGGATCATGGCCGGGCGGGGTGTACGCCCAGACCCGGCGTTCGTTGCCGAGGGCGGCGCTGCGGACCGTGTGGACGGAGACCGCGCCGGCGGCGGCGTCGGTGGCGGCTGCCGAGCCGGCGTACGTACCGGTGCGCGGCTCCCAGGCGGAGCGGTCGGGGGAATCGGGGAGCTCCACGACCGAGAGCGGGTCGCCGCCCCAGCGGCGGGCAAGAGTAACGGGGTTGAGCGGGTCGCGTCGGTTCTGGCCGCGCAGCCACTGCCAGTAGGCGGCTGAGTCGCGTTCCGCCGGAGCGTCACCGCTGCCGCTGCCCTCGTCCACACACAGCGTGTACGTCGCCCGCCAGTCGGTCCGCATCCGCAGCGACCAGTGCCACACATCGGTGCCCGGCAGCCGGGTCAGCAGATTCGCCGCTGGATCGCGCGGGTCGAAGACCTTGTTGGGCATCGCGAGGACGGCGCGCGTCGCGTCCGTACCCCGCCAGAGGAAGGTGACGACCGCGTACGCGGGGTCGCCGTCCGGGTCCGGCTCGACAAGGGGGGCGCCCTGCGCCTCGGCCGTCCGCCAGAAGTCGCCGGCTCTCTGGGGCCTGGCCGCGAGCGCGGTGATCACGGGGCTTTCGGCGCGCTCGACCGGGGCGGGACGCGGCACGCTCGGCGGCCGGTTGGCGGTGGCGGTCGGCAGGGCGGACACGGGCATGCGGCACAGCTTCCGGTTGGCGGCTACAGGCAAAGATCAACTTAAGGTTAGGGCTACCTTACCTGCTGCCCGCGAAGCGTCTCCGCGCACGGCCGCGCACGGCCCACCAGCGACCCGACCAGCGACCCGACCAGCAGCCCCGGCAGCGACCCGAGCAGCAGCCCGAACAGCAGTCCCGGCGCCACCCCGAACAGGCTGACCGGAAGACCCCCTGTTCAGCGGCCACCCGACGCTGTTCCATGGTCATCGGGCGGTCACCGCAGCCGAGGTGGCCCAGGTAAACGAATGAGCGAGGACACCGTGGCCACGAGCGTGCGACGCACCACCCTCACCCTTCCCGCCGCGCAGATCGGCCCGGACAACCCGCTGCCGGCGCTGTGCCCGCTGGACGAGACGCACAGCATCGACGACCGGGCCCGCGCCGGACTCCCCTCCGCCATGGCCCGGCAGATCGGCTACGAGCCGCTGCGCTCCGTGCTGCCCGTCCGGCTGCGCGACGGCTACCGGCGCGAGCGCACCCCGACCGACCTCGACGCCATCGTGATCGAGAACGACCGGCTGCGCGCCACCGTGCTGCCCGGCCTCGGCGGTCGCGTGCACTCCCTGCTGCACAAGCCCACCGGCCGCGAACTCCTCTACCGCAACCCCGTCCTCCAGCCCGCCGCCTTCGCCCTCAACGGCGCCTGGTTCTCCGGCGGCATCGAGTGGAACATCGGCGCGACCGGCCACACCACACTCTCCTGCGCCCCGATGCACGCCGCCCGGGTGCCCGCCCCCGACGGCGGCGAGATGCTGCGCCTGTGGGAGTGGGAACGGCTGCGCGACCTGCCCTTCCAGGTCGACCTGTGGCTGCCCGACGGCTCCGACTTCCTGTACGTCGGCGTCCGCGTGCGCAATCCGCACGACCGCACCGTGCCGGTCTACTGGTGGTCCAACATCGCCGTCCCGGAGGGCGAGCGCACCCGCGTCCTCGCGCCCGCCGACGCGGCCT
This sequence comes from Streptomyces sp. H27-D2, assembly GCF_035828615.1. Classification (NCBI taxonomy): domain Bacteria; kingdom Bacillati; phylum Actinomycetota; class Actinomycetes; order Kitasatosporales; family Streptomycetaceae; genus Streptomyces; species Streptomyces sp. H27-D2. The sequence goes on from NZ_JAYMZR010000022.1 coordinate 66,939, forward strand.
GGCACTACGGCTACGAGCGCAGCCTGCGCCGCGTCCCCGTCCCCGAGTCCGACGGCGTCGACCGCAGCTACCCGCTGCGCGGCGACTTCCCGGCCGACTACTTCTACGACGTACCCGACGGCGAGCGCCGCTGGATCGCCTCGCTCGACGAGGACGGCCAGGGGCTCGTCCAGACCTCGACCGATCTGCTGCGCGGGCGCAAGCTGTTCCTGTGGGGCAGCGGCGCGGGCGGCCGGCGCTGGCAGGAGTGGCTCACCGAGCCCGGCACCGGCGGCTACGCCGAGATTCAGGCCGGACTCGCCCGCACTCAGCTGGAACACGTACCGCTCGCGGCGGGCGAGGAGTTCGCCTGGCTGGAGGCGTACGGCCCGCTCGCGGCCGACCCGGCGGCCGTGCACGGCGACGACTGGACGGCGGCGTGCGCCGAGGCCGCCGGCCGGCTCGAAACGGCGCTGCCGCGCGCCGGCCTGGACGCCGTCTACGCCGCCTGGCGCCCGTACGCCGACGCCGAACCCAAGGAAAGCCTCGCGACCGGCTCCGGCTGGGGCGCGCTGGAGGTCGAGCGCGGCGGCTACGAACTGCCGGGCACGCCCTTCGAAGCGGCGACGCTGGGCGCGGAGCAGCAACCGTGGCTGAACCTGCTGCATACCGGAGCGCTGCCCGCGACCCCGCCCCCGGCCGGTCCGTCGCTGGTCGGTCCGCACTGGCGGGACCTGCTGGAGGCCGCGCCGTCGGACGTTCAGGGCGGCGGGGACGGGGACGTCGACTACCACTTGGGCGTGGCCCAATGGCACGCGGGCGACCGAGCGCAGGCGGTCCGCAGCTGGGAACGGTCGCTGCGGGTGGGCCCGACGCCCTGGGCGCTGCGCTGCCTCGCGGTGGCCGAGACCGAAGCGGGCGAGACGAGCCGCGCGGCGGACCGCTATCTGGAGGCGCTCGGCTGTCCGGCCGGAACCGGGCCGGGTACGGAGTCCGGAGCGGGCGGGGAGGGAGCCGGGGATGGGCGCGGCGAGCAGACCGGCGACGGGGGAGCGGTCGGCGGCGCGTGGGAACTCCTGCGCATCGCCCTCGCCCGCGAAGCGGTCCCCGCGCTGCTCGCCGACGGGCGCACCGAGGACGCGGCGGCGGTGCTCGCGCGGCTGCGCCCGGACGTCCGTGAGCGCGGCCGATTCCAACTCCTGCACGCGCAAGTGCTGTTGGCGCAGGGCGATGCGGCGAGTGCCCGCGCGGTCTTCGACCGCGGCTTCGAGGTGGACGACCTGCGCGAGGGCGACGAGTCGCTCGACGCGACCTGGCACGCCATCGCCGAGCGGCTGACGGCGGGCGACGGGCCGCTCACCGAGGACGTACGGGCCAGGGCGCGCGCCGAACACCCGCTGCCCGCGCGGTACGAGTACCGGATACGGCCCGCGATCGGCCGGCAGAGCTGACGAGGGGTGGCGAGGTGGAGCGCCGCCGCGTCGCGCCCGTGCCGCCGCTACACCTCCTGGCGCCGGTCGACGTATTCGAAGACCGCGCCGTCCGGGTGCCGGGCGACCAGATTGCGGCCGATGGGGGTGGGCAGCGGCCCGGCGATGATCTGCGCGCCGACGGCCCGCAGATCGGCCGCGGCCTCGTCCACGTCCTTCACCGCGAGGGTCGCCACGATCCTGCGCAGGACGGACAGTTCACGTTCCGGACCGCTCATGAGGAAGAAGCAGCAGACCGCCGCGACCGAGACGCTGCCCCGCTGGAAGCGCAGCGCCTCGGTCCCGGTCAGCCGTTCGTAGACACTGATCGCGGCGTCCAGATCGTCGACGCACACCCGTAGCGAAGTCCCCAAGATGTCCATACGGAGCAGCCTAGTTGGACCAACTCAGGCGCGGCAGAGGATCTCGCCGTGCAGCACGCTGAACCATCCTGACGGCTCGTCGCCCCACTCCCGCCACGCGTCGGCGATGCGGCGCAGCGTGTCGCCGGTGGCGTGGCCGCCGTCGACCGCGAGTGCGGCGTAGGCCGATTTGGTCGTACGGTCCGCCCACAGGCCGCTCCACCAGGCGCGGTCCTCGGGGGTCGCGTAGCACCAGACCCCGGCCGTCGGGGTGATGTCGGTGAAGCCCGCTTCCCGCGCCCAGGCCAGCATCCGGCGCCCGGCGTCGGGCTGGCCTCCGTTGGACCGGGCGACCCGTCCGTAGAGCTCCAGCCATTCCTCGAGTGCGGGGGGCTCCGGGTACCAGGCCATGGCGCTGTAGTCCGCGTCGCGGGCGGCGACGATTCCGCCCGGCTTGCACACCCGCCGCATCTCGGCCAGCGCTCTGACCGGGTCGCCGAGGTGCTGGAGCACCTGGTGGGCGTGGACGACGTCGAAGGAGTCGTCCGGGAAGTCCAGGTCCTGCGCGTCCGCGACCGCGAAGCGGACGGTGTCCAGGCCGCGCCGGTCCGCGCTCGCGCGGGCCGTCTCCAGGACGTCCGGCGCGGCGTCGACGGCCGTCACCGGGCCCGGCGCGACGAGTTCGGCGAGGTCGGCGGTGACGGTGCCGGGCCCGCAGCCCACATCGAGGAGCGAGTGGCCCGGCCGCAGCTCGTCCAGCAGGTAGGCCGCGGAGTTCGCGGCGGTGCGCCAGCGGTGCGAGCGCAGGACGGACTCATGGTGTCCGTGGGTGTAGACGGCAGGGTGTTCGGGCACGGGAGATTCCCTCGATCCGGAGCGAGCGGCGAGCACGTCGGGAGTGCGGGGGCACTCGGGACGTGCCGCCGACGGTACGCGCTTGTCTCGGATGGCGAGAGTTCCATCTCATTATTCGGGCAGCAGGCGGTACACGGTCAACGCCTCGTTCAGCTTGTCGATAACCAACTCGCCGTCGGACAGAGCCACTTCCCCGTCGAAGGCGAGATGCGTCCCGGGCTCTATGCCGGCGATGGTGAGCCTGCGCAGTCGCGCCCTGCCGTGCACGGGGGAGTGCCGCAGGGCTCCGGTCAGGGCCGCTGTCAGCAGCCGGGTACGGGCCAGCCGGCCACCGTGCACGACGCGGACGTCCAGCACCCCGTCGGCCAGATCGTGCCGGCGCACCGGCGCGAGACCCACGCCCCGGTAGGTGCAGTTGCCGACGAAGAGCAGCCACAGCGAGCGCCGCCGGCCGTTGACCATGACATTGACCGGCTCGGAGGTGCGCAGCACCTGCACGGCGGCGAGCAGCCCGGCGGGCCACGCGCCGATCCGGCCGGCCCACCGCTCCCGCACCCGCACCAGTTCGGGGTAGGAACCGAGGCTGAAGGTGTTCAGAAAGTAGGAAGCGCCGCTCTCACCCGACTCGGTCGCGGTGCCGGCCCCGGCAGCGCCGCCCGACCACGGCTGGAAGCGGGCCATGTCGACCGAGACGGCTTCGCCGCTCTCCACCGCCCGGCAGGCGTCGGCGATCGACTCGATGTCCAGGTCGTACGCGAAGTGGTTGTGCGTCCCGCCGGGCAGCACCGCGAGCGGCAGGCCGTGGCGGACGGCGACCGAAGCGGCGGCGTTGACCGTGCCGTCGCCGCCCAGCACGCCGAGCGCGCCGCCGAGTTCCACGGCCCGCGCCGCCGCTGTCTCCAGCGCCTTGTCCAGCGGCTCGCAGCCCTCCGTGCCGCACTCCACGATCTCCGCCATCGGCAGCGCCCTGCGCACCTCCGCGGCCGGTTCGGCGCGCGCCGAGGTCCGCTGGCCGGACGACGCGTTCGCCACCAGCACCAGCCCGCGCCCACCCGGCAGCGCGGGCGCGTCGGCCTGCGGGCGCGCCGGGGGCGCGAGCTGCGAGCGGGTCGGCGCGAGGCCGCGCACCGCGAGCGCCGCGCCCACCCCGAGAGCGGCCCCGGCGAGGACGTCGCCCGGGTAGTGCACGCCCGTATAGATCCGGGAGAACGCGACCGATCCGGCCAGCGGCAGCAGCGCCAGGCCCCACCAGCGGTTCTCGAAGGCGACCCCGGCGGTGAAGGCCGCGGCCGAGGCGGCGTGCCCGGACGGGAAGGAGGTGGTGAAAGGCTGCCGCTTCACCTGCCGGATGGCCGGCACCGCGTCGAGCAGCGGCCTGGCGCGCCGCACCGAGCGCTTGCCGAGCGTGTTCACCGTCGCGGACGCCACCGCGAGGGAAGCCACACCGCGCAGGGCCGCGCGCCGCGCCGGCCGGCCGCCGAGCGCCGCCGCGCCGGCTGCCACGCCGAACCACAGCAGGCCGTGGTTGGCGCTGTGGCTGAGCCTCGGCAGTACCCGTTCGGCTCCGGGCCATCGGCGGGATGCCACTTGCTGGAAAATCGTCCGGTCCCAATTGCTGAGCTGTTGTCTCATGTCGGTCATCATGCCAACCACCTACCCGGCGGCTGCGAGCCGATGCGGCGCGCTGCGGGCGGCGGGGGTCCGCCGGGCCCCGGGCACGGGGGGTGCGGCCGTGCCGGCGCTGTCGGCCGAGGCCCCTGCGGGAGGAGGGGCTCCGGTCCGTGGGCGGGTGCCCGGGGGCCCGGTCTTCGCCCTGGTCATGAGCCTCGGACCCGGCTCGGGGTGCGGGATTCCGCGCGTCCGGGCCCGGTCGTCGAGGGCCGGGCCGCGTCACCTCCGTACGGCGTCACCTCCGGGCCGCGTCACTTCCGTACGGCTCCGGCGGCTCCGTACAGCACCGGCTTTGTCACCGCCGCGCCGCCTCCGTACCGCGCATCCTCCGTACCGCGTCACCGCCGCGAGCCGTCACCGCCGCGAGCCGTCGTCGGCCTCCGGCCAGCCGTCCGGCGCGGCCTCGCCGATCCGGGCCGGCACCGAGTCGGGGTCCTGCGCCTGCGCCACATCGCTGATGCTCACCACCCCCACTGGATGGCCGCCCTCGACGACCGGCAGCCGTCGCACGGCGTTCAGCCGCATCAGCGTGGCCGCCGTGGCGAGGTCGTCGTCCGGTCCGACGCAGACCGGTTCCGGGGTGCACACCGACTGGCAGCTGACCGTCAGCGGGTCCGCTCCGTCGGCGACCGCGCGGAGCGCGATGTCCCGGTCGGTGACCACTCCCAGCAGGACGCCGTCCTTCGCGACCAGCACATCGCCGATGTCCTGGGCGCGCATGAGTTGGGCCGCCTCGACGAGCGAGGCGTCCGGCCTCACCGACGCCACCGCCGACGTCATCACGTCCCTCACGAACCGTGCCATGGCTTTCGCCTTCCCTCGCTCGAGCTGATTCCGTCGCGGTTCCTCCGGCGTCGCGGGGCCGGGCCGGGGAGCTGCGGCGGATGGTGTGGCTCCGGGCGCGAGTACCCGGTCGGGGGCCGCTGACACGGGGTCGGCGCGGCCCGCGCGGACGAGCCGTCCGCGCGCGGGAAAGGCGCTCGTGCCCCGCGTTCGCGGCCGGTCATGATGTAGCCATGCAGATCAGAGGAGCGACCCCCGAGGACTGGCCGGCGATCTGGCCCTTCCTGCGCGCCATCGTCGCCGCGGGCGACACCTACACCTGGCCCCGCGACGTCTCCGAGGAGCAGGCCCGGGGGATGTGGATGCTGACCGCGCCGGGCAGCCGCACGGTCGTGGCGGTCGACCCCGACGGGACCGTGCTCGGCACGGCGAAGATGAACCCCAACCACATGGGCCCCGCCGCGCACATCGCCAGCGCCAGTTTCATGGTCGATCCCGGTCACTCGGGGCGGGGCGTCGGGCGGGCCCTCGGCGAGTACGTCGTCGAGTGGGCGCGCGCGGAGGGCTTCCGGGCGATGCAGTTCAACGCGGTCGTGGAGACCAACACCCGGGCGGTCGCGCTGTGGCGCTCCCTCGGCTTCGAGGTGCTGGGCACGCTGCCGGAGGGCTTCCTGCACCCGGAGAAGGGCTACGTCGGGCTGCACATCATGCACCGGTTCCTCTGAGGGCCTCCTCTGCGGGCCTCCTCCGAGGGTGCCGCTTCCGCCGAGGGTGCCGCTTCCGCCGAGCGCGGCGCCGGGGCGTCCGCGTCACATCAATACGTTGCGGAATCAGCGCAACCACCACCCGGGGGTCGGATGCCTTGAGGGTGTGAGCACTGCGGCCACCGCACGGATGTCCTCCGTTCCGAGTGTGTTCACGGGTGTCATGGACCGCAACAGCCCGCCCCTGTCCTGAGCGCCACCCCGAGCACCACTGGAGGAACCGTGCGTCATCGACGCCGCATCATCACCGGCCCAGGACCGCGGCCATGGTCGCGCTGGTCGCCGGATCGGCCGTACTGGCGGTGCAGGCCGGAGCCGCACCGGGCGGCGCGGACGGTTCGGCCCCCGCGCGGAGCCCCGGCGCGGGCACCTCGAGCGCGGCCCGCCCCGCCGGGCTCGCGCCCCAGGCGGACTTCAACAAGGACGGCTACGAGGACTTCGCCGTCTCCGCCCCCAAGGGGGCCGTCGGCGGCAAGGCCAAGGCGGGCTATGCCGCCGTCGTCTACGGCTCCGCCAACGGCGCCGACACCGGCCACCGGCAGATCCTCGACCTGGACAGCCCCGGCGTCGCGGGCGAGGCGATGGCCGAGGACAAGTTCGGCAGCCGCACCGTCGCCCGTGACTTCAACGGCGACGGCTTCACCGACCTGGCCGTGCACGCCGACAACTACTACGAGATGGACCGGCGCTTCGTCACGATCCTCTGGGGCGCGAAGGACGGGCTGACCTCGGGGGCCCTGCTCACCGACAGCAAGGGCGCCGAGGGTGAGGACATGGCCGGCGGCGACTTCAACGGTGACGGCAAGGCGGACCTCGGCGTCGGGGCGCCGGGCGAAGACGGGCCTGTCGACACGGGGTCCGGGGACATGGGTGCGGCTTGGGTGCTGCCGGGTGCGGCCGGCGGGCTGACCACGAAGGGCGCCGTCTCCTTCGCCCCGAGCGATCTCGGGGCGCCGGGGGCGGGGGCCGCGCTGGGGCTCTGGACTGCGGAGTAGGCATGCTGCCCGCTCGGTGGAGGCCGCGTCCCGGACCGTTGGTGCGGTGACCGCCCGGTGGACGGGTGTCCTCAAACTCCCCCAGCCTTCGGCCGGGAGGTGCCCCCAGGACGGGCTGAATTTTCAGCCTTTCCCCCGGGAGGCGCCCCCAGGCGTTGGAGGACACGTCCACCGGGCGCGTAACCCGGTGCGACCTCGCCGGCCACCGCGCTATGGACCGCCCGGTCCAACCCGCATCCCGTACTCCAACTCGTACAGATGCCCCGCCTTCACCATCACCGAGACCTCGATCGGCCGGTCCGCGTCCGAGTACACGACGCGCGCGGTGCGCAGCACGCAGACCTCGGCGGGCAGTTCGAGCGCGAGGACTTCCTCGGTCGTCGGCGGGCGCACCGAGATGCGGTCGACGAACCTCCGCGGCGGGTAGCCCAGTTCGGTGAGCAGGGTGGGCGATCCGCCCCGGATGCGGCGGCGGTCGGTCAGCCGGGTGCCGACGGCCAGGTCGGCGGGGTAGTAGGAGTGCACGAGTTCGGCGGGCTCCTCGTCCAGCAGCAGAAGGCGGCGGCGGAGCACGGCGCGTTTGTCGGCGGGGAGTTCGAGCGCCTGCGCGATATCGCGCGGCGGCTGGAGCTCCGCGACCTCCAGGATGCGGCTGGCCCCGGTCATCGACCGGGCGGCGGCCTCCGGCATCCAGGCGTAGGGCTCGCCGGTGCGGGACGGCGGCATGTACGCGGCGGGGACGATGCTGTGGTGCGGCTGAGCGCGGACGAACACGCCCTTGCCCGGCCGGCCTACGGCCAGGCCCTCGGCCTTGAGCACCTGGAGCGCCTTCTGCACGGTGGTGCCGACGACGTCGAACTCCGCCATGAGCTGCTGGGTGGAGGGAAGTTGCACGCCGGGCGCGAGCCGGCCGGACATGATCCGGTCCCGCAGGAGCGCGGCGATCTGCTGGTGGGCGGGTCGGGTGTCGGTCCAGTGAGCCACGTTCAGCCGAGCCGCAGCCGGTAGTGCACCGCGCGATCCCTCGCGGTCATGGTCATCACACACGCCTCCATCGGACGTTCATCACCGGCGAAGACAATACGTGACAGGACCATGACCGGCTCCCGGTCGCCGAGCCCCAGGGCCGCGCGCTCGGCCTCGCTCGGCATCCGTGCCGTGACGCTCTCCTCGGCCCGCCCGGCCACGTAGCCCAGCTCCGCGAGCAGCGAGACCGCCCCGCCCGGAACCTTTCCGGCCTCGGCCAGCCCGGTGCCCGCCGCGATCCGGGCCGGGTAGTACGAGTCGGCGAGCTCCACCGGTGCGCCGTCCAGCAGGATCAGCCGGCGGCGCACGATGGCCTCCTCGTCGTCCGCGAGCCCCAGGCCGCGGGCCACGTCGGCGGGCGGGATCACCGCGCCGGCGTCCAGCAGCCGCTGGCCGCCGCGCCGGTTCGACTCCGCAGCCTCCCGGGCCCAGGCGTCCGGCGCGCCCCGCTCCCCGGGGGTCAGATATCGCGCGGATTCGCTCTCCCACTCATACTGCGCCACCAGCACACACCCCACTTCCGAGAACGGCCTTCAACGCTACAACTGGCGTCTCGGTACCGGTGGCATGACACCTTGCCACCTTAAGTCGGTACGCCTTAAGGTATTCGGTTGTGAGCTTCGCGACACTTGGCGCGAAGCGCTCTCGCGAGGGGATCCATGGAGCCACCACAGCCCGCACCCATCCCACCCGACAGCGCCCGGCGGTTCTTCGAGCGTAAGTCCGAATCGGTGGGCTGCGCCCGCTCGTTCGCCGAGGAGGTCCTCGCCCACTGGAAGGTCACGCACCGCACGGACGATCTGCGGCTGTGCGCCTCGGAGCTGGCCACCAACGCACTGCTGCACGGCACTCCGCGGGGGCGCGGCTTCCTGCTCGAACTCACCCTGGATAACGGTGCGGTGACCCTGGAGGTGCACGACAGCTCGCCCGCGCCGCCCGCTGTCGACCACCCCGCGGACGACGACGTGCACGGCCGCGGCCTGCTGCTCGTCGAGGCGCTCGCCGACCGCTGGGGCACCTCGCGGCGGCAGCCGTTCGGGAAGGTCGTCTGGGCCGTGTTCGATCTCGACGCACGCGACCGGCTGGGCGATCTCCGCGAGTCGGGCGGCTTCGACGGGCACGGCACGCTTGACGCGCACGGCGCCCTCGGCGTGCGCGGCGCCGAGTCGCCCGCACCGGCGCGGCGGCCGTCGCACCCGTTGCGGTGACGGCAGCCGTCGCGGTGACGGCATCCGGTGCGTTGATCACGCGCGGTGCGTGGTCAGCGCGGCCGAACCGGCGACCGGAAGCCGGGCGACGGCCCCCGCCGGGCATTCGTTTAGCGCAATCTTCGGGGGGCAGGCGAACCCCGTGCTTCGGACTGAAGGCACGCCCGCGGGAACAGCTCCGGCTGTCCCGAGCGTGTCTCGGCCTCTGTCCGAAACCGGTTCCCGCGGTGACCGTACGTCCACCGTTGAGGGAGCCGGAAGATGACGCCCGTAGGAGCACGCCGGAAGCACTCGCACGACGACGCGCCGGACACCGCGGCCGCCTTCGTGCGCATCATGGAACTCCAGGACGGCCCGGAGCGCGAGGCCCTGCGCCAGGAGGTCGTACGCGCCTGGCTCCCGATGGCCGACCGGCTCGCCCGGCGCTTCCGCAACCGCGGCGAGTCCATCGAGGACCTGCGGCAAGTGGCTTCGCTCGGCCTGGTCAAGGCCGTGATGCGGTACGACCCCTCGCAGGGGACGGCCTTCGAGAGCTTCGCGGTGCCGACCGTCGTCGGTGAGGTCAAGCGGCACTTCCGCGACCACATGTGGGGGCTCCATGTGCCGCGCCGGGTACAGGAGTTGCGCAACCGGGTACGGACGGCCAAGCAGGAGATGGCCCTGTCCTCGACCGGCGGCAGCCCGCGCGTCGACGAGATCGCCCGGCACGCCGGGATGTCCGAGGACGAGGTGCGGCTCGGCATGGAGGCGCTGGAGAGCTACGCCACGCTCTCGCTGGACGCCGAACTGACGAGCGCGGACGACCATTACGCGCTGCTCGACACGCTCGGCGGCACCGACCCCGGCTTCCAGCTGGTCGTCGACCGCGAGGCGCTCAAGCCCAAGCTGCGTCAACTCCCGGAGCGGGAGCGGGAGATCCTCTACTTGCGGTTCTTCTGCGATATGACGCAGAGCCGGATCGCCGAGAAGCTGGGCATCTCGCAGATGCATGTCTCCCGGCTGATCAGCCGCACCTGCGACCGGCTCTGCGCGCAGGTCCGCGAGGAGGAGACGAGGATGGCCGCGTAACCGGCCGGCCAGGGACAGCTTCCCGGCCCGTAAGCCCGTAGCCCGCGCGGTCCCCCAGCCGATTGGCTCGCAGCGCACCCAGTCCGTATCCGGCGGCGGCCGGCCCGTAGCCATCGGCGGTCCGCCGCTCTCCCAGCCGTCGGCCCTGGATCGCCGGTCAGCCCTTCGCGCGGGTCAGGGCGAGCGCCAGATGCCGGGACATCCGGTCCACGGCGCCCGCCTCGGCCAGCTCGAAGGCGCGGCGGCCACCCGTACGGAAGAGCGTGAGCACGCCCCGCACCGCTCCCGAGGGCAGTCGCAGCGGCACGCACAGCAGCGAGGTCACCGAGGCGCGCACCAGCACGGCCGCCCCGCCGGCGTCCAGGCCGAACGCCTCCACGTCCTCCGGCCGCACCTGGAGGGAGGACGCGCCCGCACGGGCCGCCTCGACCACCAACGGGCAGTCGGTCGGTTCCTGTTCGCGCACTGCGGCGATGCGGTCCGCGTCCTGACCAGCTACGTCCGCCTCAGCAGCCGAGTCAGCCGGGTCGGCCGCGTCCCGCTCCGCGGCGTCGCCGCCGTCCTCACCCGGCGGGCCGAGGGTCACGACGCGGCGCAGCCGCCCGCCGTCCGGGCCGACGAGGTCGACCACCACCCAGTCGGCGAACCGCCCGTGCAGCACCCCGGCGGCCCGCTCCACCACTGTCTCGGGCGTGCCGCCCCGCCGTTGCAGGAGGGCGGTCGTCATCTCGTCCAGCAGATCCATCAGTTCGGCGTTGCGGCTGACCTCCGCCAGCACGGTCACGGCCGCGCGCTTGTGGCCGGCTCCCCGCGGGAGGTCCCGGCCCGCCCCGCCGCGGGTGCCCGGCATCCGGTCGGAGGCGCCGTGGAACACCGCGAGCACCGCGGTCCGCGTCTCCCGCGGCGGACGCAGCGCGGTGAGCGTGGCCCGCAGCGCGCCGTCCCCGCTGGCTGTCGCTTCTGCCCCGGCGGCACCGGAGTTGACGCCGGGAGCGCCGCTCTGCGGTGCTCGCAGCAGTTGGACGACGAGGCCGCGATCGCCCTCGCCCCGTGCCACGGCGGCCACTTGGGAACGGAACACGGCCCGGCCGCTGTGCCCGAGCGACCCGGTCAGGGCGCGCCCCGTCGCGTACCCGGCGCGCATCCCGAACAGCTGCGTGGCGGCGAAGTTGAGACGCCGTACGACCGCCTCGTGGTCCAACAGCGCGACAGCGAGCGGCAGTCGCTGGAAGAGCGCGCGCAGCAGTTGCTGCTCCTGGCCGTTGGAGTGGTCGCCGGGCGGACGCCTGGCCCCGGCGAGCTCCTCGTAGCGCGGCCACAGGACGTCCGCCGCGTGCTGGAGCTCAAAAAGAGCGGCGTCCAAAACGGACAGCCGCTCGGGGGCCGGCAGCGCACGCGCGGTGCGCAACTCTTCCACCCGTCTACGGAAGTCGACGAGCTCGGCTCCGAAATCTTCGGCCTGGGGCATGCTCATAAGGTATCCGCTGCGTGAGGCCATGGGGTCAGGTCGCGGCAGGTCATGCCAAGTCCCCCGGCGTGCCCGGGGCATACCCGGTGGTGCGTCCCGGACGGGCTCGCAAACGCCGTCAACTGGCGGGCGCGGTACCGTTTTACGGCTATCAGGAAGGGCATCGGCAGAGTTGAAGGTCCGGAGCTCGCCAGCACGGTATCGAAGACGGTGAAGACGGTATCGAAGGGAGTCACCCCAGCCATGCCAGCGATCCAGGCGCACACCGAGTTCGGCCGCTTCCCCGAAGAGGGGTCGGCGGTGCGCAGTCTCGCCCAGCTCGCCGAGCAGGCCGTCCGGTACAACCCCCAGTGCTGCGGCGCGTCCGCGACGGCTCGTTCCGAGGGCGGCGCCGAGCCGCCGATGGCCGTCACCCACCCCGATCTGTCCCCGCTCGTCGTCGTGCAGTGGGAGTGCGGCGAGGGCCCCATCCCCGCCGCGCTCGACACCGGCCTGCCGGTCGGGGCGGAGGACCTGCTGATGGACCACCGCTGGCCGGAGTACCGGGCGGAGGCCCTCGAAGCGGGCATCCGGTCCAGCGCGACTCTTCCGTACCACCACGACGGGCTGACCGTCACCGTCACCCTCTACGGATTCCGGCCCGGCGTGATCGGGGAGAAGACGCGCAGTGTCACCGCCCTGCTCGGTGACCTCGCGACCACCGGCCTGGCCCGGGAACGCCGCTACCGCGCGGCGCTCGCGGAAGTCGACCAGCTCGACACCGCCCTGCGCACGCGCCCCGTCGTCGACCAGGCGTGCGGCATTCTCATGTACGTGCTGGAGTGCGACGCGGACGCGGCCTTCGACATCCTGCGCCGAATGTCGCAGCGCACCAACCGTAAATTGTCCGACTTGGCCCAGGCCCTCGTCCGCACCCGCGGTCGCGGCATCGAGGCGGAGCTGACCAGGCTCGCTCCGAAGGAGCGCGGGGTTCCCGGAGCCGCGCCCCGCTGAGAGCGGCCCCCGGTCCGGCTCGCCGGCCGCGCCGCGGCCTGCGGTGGCGTGTGACCCTGGCCCGGTCGGGCAAACGTCCGCCGACGACGTGTCGTCCCGTTGCCGGGCCGCCGGGATCTGCGAAGGTGGATATGCGCGCACTTGTGTGATGGGCCCATGATCCACCCGTCGTCGGAGGTACGGATGCAGCGGACCGACCCGGGGTCCGACCCGGCCCCGGACGCCGATCAGGGACCCGGGCCCGACCCGGCCCCGGCGAGAGCCTCGCCCCCGCTCCCCGCCCCGCCCCCCACCCCCGCCCCGCCGATCCTCCCCCCGCTGGCCGCGCGGCACGCCGCGCCCGCCCGCCGCCCGGAGCCCG
>NZ_JAYMZR010000023.1:0-79329 GCF_035828615.1 Streptomyces sp. H27-D2
GGGCGGGTGGGTATATCTCTCCGCCCGTTCCTTGCATAGGGAGCTCGGGGCCCGAGGCCCGGAGCTCGGCGCTCGGAGCCCGGGGCTGATCGCCCCGTTAGCCGGACACGGATGTCGCTCCCCACTGAGAGATTCGGACGATCAGTGCGGTGGCTGCCGCGACACCACGGGAGCGTACAGCGAAGCCCGCACGGGCCAAGCAAGCTCAGCAGATGAACCCTACTGGCCCATTCCTGACTCAAGGAATCGACTTATCTCGGCCAATCCGGTTGACCATTCAGAGATGCGGTCCCCGTCTTCATTGACCGCGTGGCGCGCGCCCATGAAATTCTCGGGTTCCTCGGGATCGAATCTACCGTCCAGCTCGTCGAGAAATATGATTGAGTTCCGCACGTAGACATCTTCCCCGCTTCGATAGAGTGGCCAGCAGAAGATGAAATTGCTGTTTTCCGGGCCGGTGATCGAAGAGGTCACACAGGAGATGGAATTCTAGTTGAGGCCGATTCCGAGGTTATACGAATTCTACACTCGGATGAAATTCATGGACGCCAGCTGGGAGCTCGCAGAGAATTTCGGAGTTCATGTCCCCCGCAAGAACGGATGACAAGAAATCTGCACACGTCATCGCGAAACGTTCCCATTCAGGACCGCGACCTTCGTTTACCATGACAGTCCATGCGTCAGGTCCCTGTCCGGGGCGAACGAGCCAAAAGAGATACTCGCCGTTCTCGGTGCAGGCCCATGGGATGAGACGGCTTCCTTCCTCTTCCAGCTCTGTGGGTTTGTCCTCACCAGTTTCCCAAAGCCACTCAAATGCTTCAGCGCGTTCTTTGCCCGCGATGATCAGGTCGTAGCCGCTGTTCGCGCATCCAGGTTCCAGCAGCCAGATGCAGCGGTCGAACTCCCCTCCGCCGTAGGTGTCGACGAGTTCTTTGTAATCTTTCGGCAGAGTCGATCCGATTTGGCTTTCGATGAGAGGCCAGTTCTTCTGTTCGGGAACTGAGGGGGAGGGGAGGAAATGGATCAGTCGTGAAATGGATGGGTGCGTAGACACTCAGCGACCACCTTGACTCATGGACCGAGGAAACATCCGCGTGCTCGCATCCGCGCCCTGCAAGGCTGACAGGATTTCTCGGATCTGCGCTTCGTTCGGCGCGTTGACCGATTCTCCCCTGATGTCGTTCATGAAGTAGGGCATGGGTGACGGTTGGAGTCTCCTCGCTGAGGAATTCGAACGGGCAATAGCCCAGTTCACCGTAATGCCGCGCCGGTGCTGGCCGACTATGAGTTGCTGTTAGGAATAGTACTCTTCGTTTGCCACAAGGATGGATGTGAAGTACAGGGGAAGACCGTCGGGTTCGCGAGGGACTTCCTGTCCGGTGTCACGCGTGAAGGCCAGAGTGACATCCGGGATTACGGCATTCTCAGGATCCGATTCGTCGACCCTGCGCCCTCGCTCGGCTTGCTGTCGCAACACCTCGCGGGCTGGAGTGCGGAAGAGATCGATACCGTCAAGGAGGACCCGAACGTCCGGCTCATCTCCATCAAATCGCCATAGCTCAATTGCGGTCAGGGTCTCGCCGTCTTCAAGGTGCGCGACGATGTCCAGGCTGTGATAGTCCACCCGCAGTTTGACGGTGGATGTGTGAGCATGGGGGCCGGATGTTTTCGGAGTGCCCCACATGGAGATTGCGTTCAGGGCCTGCTCGTATCCCATTCCGATCTGGAGCGGGGAAACTCCGTTCGGAGGGTCGATGGCGAAATCCATTGGCGACATAGGCGGCGGCCGGAGGCTCCTTGCTGAGGAATTTGGATGACTAGTTCGGTCGCTCCTGTGAAGTCACGGGAGCGTACCGTCAAGCCACTGAGTTTGCACCGTGCGCCTCCCGCCCGCCGGCGGCCAGCGCCCGGTGCCAGCGGTTCACCGATATCCGGGTCGCCCGCGCCCGAAAACGCCGGTCCACTTCGCGGTCGCCGACCCCGGCCTCGATCAAGTCGGCCGCGGCGAAGCGCACCCGCTCACGACGGGTTCGCTCCTCAGCAGTCAGCCCGCCACGATCGGAATACCTCATACCTCCGGCATAGCGAACCCGCCGTCAACCGTCACCAGCTCCCGAGAACTCCCACCATTAAATGATCTCTAGCGGGGTCACGAAACGCTAGGGAATGCCCAAAATTTCCATCATGCGTTCTCGGATTTTGTCACTGAAATCAGTCACTTCCTGTCGATTTTCTCCCAACTCAGCGGCCCTGTCGATTTGCCATTCCGAGAAGATCGGAGCGAACCACGTTAGTCTCACGAAATCCGGGTGCAGCGCCTCGTCTTCGGTGATCTCAATTCTTTCTAGCAGCTTAATATAATTATCGGCGAGCACTGGGTCGAATGTACCATTTCGCAATTTACCGAGCGGTCCCAGCTCGCCATCCCAAGCGAGATCTAGGGCTTCCAGAATTTCTGGGTCAGAATGTTTCATGGCCAGTATCCAATAACCGCTTCGGGCAGTAGGTGCTATTGGGGTTCAAGCGTAGCGCGCACTGCCAATAGTTCCTCTGCCATTTCGTTTACGTCCAGGTATGGCATTCCGGCCCCCGGGCGGTATAGGGATACTGCCTCAGCCAGACTCTCAAAGACATCTGTTTCCAGGAAATCCTTGATAAGTAGCGCTTCGATTTCACCAATCATCCGCATGGATGCATCCTGCCTGGTCAGGAATTTGTCAATCAATTCCAAGAGTTTTTCCTGTGGGTTCATGGGAGATCTACCTCCTTGGGAATCATTGCCGTCACGACATGATTGGGGTTTCTTCCGCTGACTACCACGAACGGCTTGCCGGCAAGAGGGGGGTCTCTGATCTGGATGGTATCCCGCGCGGCTTCATATTTTACTTTTGTTTCATTGTTAAGTATATGATCGATTACGTTGAGATTCGTGGGCGGGTGTCCAGGGCCGCTGCCCGCTACACGTTCTGCGGCGTGGGCAGATAGGGTCCGGCCTTGGAGAGGCGTCAAACTCTGGGTAGACGCTCAGGGACCACCCTGACTCGTGGACCGGGGAGACATCCGCGTGCTCGCTATCCGCGTCCTGCAAGGCTGACAGGATTTCTCGGATCTGCGCTTCGTTCGGCGCGTTGACCGATTATCCCCTGATGTTGTTCATGAAGTAGGACACGGATGGCGCTCCCCACTGAGAGATTCGGACGATCAGTTCGGTCGAGGCCGCGATGCCACGGGGATCCTACGGCGAAGCCCGCGCGGCCTTACTGGCATATGTCGTCGGAACGGAGCCGTGTGTGCACCCTGTCCAGTGTCACCGCATCAGGTCACTCGACCGATATGCCGCAGTACTTGCCACCAAGGATCATCAGCCTCCGCGCTTGTGAATGAGAGGTATCCGTCACCGAAAGCCTTTCCACGCACAAAACTGTCCAACCCATCCTCCAGCGACTCAAAAATCTCGCTCTGCCACCAGAGGGCGCCCATGTCCCGAAACCCCCAGACAGAAGAATCCGTACGTCGGATGAACAGAGGGTCATCATTGACCTTACCGAAACAGAACCACTCCTCGCGCCCAAGCTGGACAGGCGTACCCTCCGTCGGGTCTGCATAAAACTGCATATCGCCAACGGTTTTTGCGTCAAAGACGACGATGCGGCCGAAGATGGCACCGTTCGCCAGTTTGAGGAAATCTACGTAATCCCTCGGAGCGCCTGGCACCGGACCCCCTTTGCCTCCCTCCGGCACGTCATTCATCATGGACCACTCAGCCTCCTGCGGCAGTGCGGCTCGGGCAGCAGTCAGGAGTCGGTGGAGTTCAGGGCGTGCCGGTGAACTCACGTTCCCCATCGGCCGGGTGGTCCGGGTCCGTGGCTCGGGTGACGTTCCCCGTTTCGTCGTAGGCGTAGGTCTCGCTCCGTCCATGCGCGGTGACGCGGCGGGTGTTGTTGAGATCGAAACGGCGGGTTCCTGAGGCGCGCTCGCGGATCTCGGTGGTATTGCGTGCGGGCCTGTGCTCCACGGAGAGAAGAGGAATTCAGTCGATCTCGTAGGGCGAAAATTCTAGCTCGTCGGAGGGAAAATCATCCGGAAACAACGAGACGGTAAATTCCCCAGTCAGGACGGATCGAAGAAAACTCGCCGTCCCTCCCATGAACTCGACCCAGTCGGAGTCTCGGGCCGAATTTACCGTCACGGTCCAAGAGTCTGGGTTATTGGTTTCGGTAATTCGCCAGTAGCAGACATCGCCATTATCTGTTCGGGCAAATGACAGGAGTTCCGGTTCCGGTTGAAGTGTGTAGGGGATTGGCTCCCCCTCTTCTTGAAGCTTCCTCAGTGCCAAAATGGAACGATCGGCCTGGGTTTTCAGATCAATCGCGAGCGCTGGGTATGCTGGCTGATAGACGTAGATGAAGTCGTCAAACACGCCGGGGCCATACGCCTCCACGACCTCTTTGTAGTCTCGCGGCAGGCCGTGTCCCAGTTCCCGTTCGATGGCGGTCCAGTCCACTGCGGCGTCGCGCTCGCTGGGGGGTGTTACTACTTTGAGAAGTTGCTCTACAGTCATTACGGCTCCCCATTGGGGATGCTGACGGATAGATGGAAACCGCCGGAACCCGTAGCCTCCAGCGTGACACCTCGGGGAGCACCGGTGGCCCCATTGTAGATGGGCGTGACAGAGTAGCTCACGGTTTCTCCTGAATCCAATGCATTGTATACGCGGGTTTCAAATCCGCGCATGATCGGGGTGTTAACTGGATTCTTTATCAAGCTCTCGAAGAGGTCACACAGGAGACGGAATTCTAGTTGAGGCCGATTTCGAGGTCAGACAAATTCTCCACTCGGATGAAATTCATGGACGGCAGCTGGGAGCTCGCAGAGAATTTCGGAGTTCATATCCCCCGTAAGAACGGATGACAATAAATCTGCACACGTCATCGCGAAACGTTCCCATTCAGGACCGCGACCTTCGTTTACCATGACAGTCCATGCGTCAGGTCCCTGTCCGGGGCGAACGAGCCAAAAGAGAACCAGGTTCCAGCAGCCAGATGCAGCGGTCGAACTCCCCTCCGCCGTAGGTGTCGACGAGTTCTTTGTAATCTTTCGGCAGAGTCGATCCGATTTGGCTTTCGATGAGAGGCCAGTTCTTCTGTTCGGGAACTGAGGGGGAGGGGAGGAAATGGATCAGTCGTGAAATGGATGGGTGCGTAGACACTCAGCGACCACCGTGACTCATGGACCGAGGAAATATCCGCGTGCTCGCTATCCGCGTCCTGCAAGGCTGACAGGATTTCTCGGATCTGCGCCTCGTTCGGCGCGTTGACCGATTCTCCCCTGATGTCGTTCATGAAGTAGGACATGGATGACGGCCAGCGGCTCCCCACTGAGGAATTCGGACGACCGGTGCGGTCGCGCCCGCGAAGTCACGGGTACGCACCCGCCCTGTACTACAGCCTCAGATCTGAGGCTGTAGTACAGGGCCTATAGAGTAAATGTTATGCGCTCAGCCGAGCCAGGCAAGCGGGTCCTCTTCATCGGCACCCGTTTCACTGACGGTAGTAAATGTCACGGGAACGCCCAAAGTGTGGAGATCGGACAAGGTTTCGGGGGACAGGCGGAGCCTGTCCCCCTTTTGAACTGTCCCGGAGATATCTACGTGGACCGTGTGACCGGACTCCAATAGGTCGCGAAACCTATCCAGTCGCCCAGTAAGACATTCTGCCAAGGAGTGGACCTGTTCCCTAGCGTCTTCGGAGAACCGTTCATCGAATGTCAACGCCCACCAGTTCGGCCCGGCGTAAAAGCCGAATCCCTCACCGGTGGGGACTCCATCGCTCAGCGGAACATCCAAGGTCTGGCTGACGTGGTCCGCAGCGATCCGATTTTTCGTAACAATGAGAGACGTGGTGAGCGAAGACCACGACCATGGTGTTTCAGGCATAACATTCCTCACCTCTCCTGGAGTGTCGCAGGCTCAGCGGTCACTGAGGCTCGGTTGGATTTCGAGCGGAATGTTAAGGTCTGAGATCCTCTTGATTTCCTCACTGGAAAAATTGAGAATCGCATCGTTGCTGGAGTATCCATGCACAGCGAGGAAAACTTCACAGCCGCTGGCCTCCAATGACAGGATCTCCTTCCGCTTACTTTCTGCAGCAGTAAGGATGGCGGCCAACTGCTCCGAGAAGACCCGTGACGTATGTTCATCGCTTTGCATGCGCCATTGCCCATCGGAGTCCCCGTCTGGATCCCAGCGATCAGGTCCGGGCTGCCGGGTATTGGTAGGAGTCAGCGCCAGCTGGCGAGTTACGGCGTCGGGGGCAAGGTCGGGGCTCTTGATAACGAGAGAAACATCCGTCAATACCCATGTGCGGGGTTCGTGGCCATCGATGCTCACAAACATCTCCTCGGTACGAGTCTTCGTGCACGACGCAAAACTCTATCACTTAAGTTCACGACATGCAGCCCAGTGAACATTTCCCATATCGAGTTTGAGAAGATCGCCGAGATATGTACGTTTGGCGACTGTGGTCGAATTTTCATAAACAGTGAATCCCCCAGCACCCGTGGACTCAGGAGGGGCCAGCGTATAGTTGGGGATACTGTCGCCCGGGTGGAACGTTTCCAGGGCTGCGCCAGGATACGAACCACCTTCGACTGCCACGCCATTCAATCCTGGGATTCTTTCTCCATGCGGGACATAGAACGAAATCGTTGAACCTGGCGGGACAGTCAACTCGCCCGCGCCGACCTCGATATAACCATGGCCGGCCAGCACGGATTCCCCATCCGCCCGCCCGCCTGAGATCACCCTGCTCGCATAATAACGTCCGTCATCGTCAGGCCAACGGCGTGACGAAATTTGAGGATTACTATCGGAAACAGCTTTCTTGATCTGTTCGAACGCCGGCATGTCGGTCCCTGAGCCTCGACTTGCCATTGGACCGAAGGGCGCATTCTTCAAAAGGGGAGAGCGCCCAAGGTTCCCGAAGCTCGTGGGCACACCCTTGAGCATCTTGACCGTACCGCCCGCATGGGCAATGTCGTCCGCAAAGCTGCTGGCACCTCCGAGGGCTCCGCCGAGGGCACCGCCGAAGATCATGCCCTCGGCTAGTGCCATGACCGGCAACGTTCACCGGGTTTGATGAGGCGCCGCTCGTGGCCGGCGGTATCGGTTGGCTTTACCTCTCCGAAACAGACGCTCGGCAGAATCCGCAGCATGAAGATCGAACAGGTTCTTTGGGCGGATCCGGATGCTGCTGCGCTGCGTGCACGGCAGCGAGCTGAGATTGCCGCGAGATACCGGACCCCGGACAGCGAACCCGGGACGTCGCCGTCGGAAGCGGACATCGCGGCGTTCTTCGTGGCTCGCGAGGAGGACGGCACCGCTGTGGGGTGCGGAGGGCTTCGCCGCCTCGAAGAAGGGGTCGGTGAGGTCAAGCGCATGTATGTCGCCCCGGCCTGGCGCGGCTCGGGCATCGCGTTGTGTCTCCTGCGCGCGTTGGAGGACTGGGCGCGCGGGCAGGGGTGGACGAGTCTTCGGCTGGAGACCGGGGACTCCCAGCCCGATGCCGTCCGCTTCTACACGCGCTCCGGATACGATCGGATCCCGAATTTCGGGGTCTACGCCGACGTGGAGAGTTCCTTGTGCTTCGAGGGGCTACTCCAGCGAAGCCCCGAATGACAGCAGGTGGCACATCGCCGTGTGACGGCCGAAATGGGTCTTTCTGTGATCGGAATTGATCACCGGGTTGGGCGGTCAGGCTGCGGATAACAGCGGTCGGCCGCCCCATCGGATGCCTTTCTCGCTGCGGATCCGGGCACGCTCGCGGCGTTGGGCGGCCAGGACGTCGAGATGACGGGCGTTGGCATTGCGCCAGCGTAGATATCGATGCAGAGCGCGGGTCTGGACGGTGTGGTTGGGGTGGTGGGAGTTGGCCAGGGTGAACTGCCGCAGTGGCCCGAAGTGGGCTTCGATCGGGTCGGCCCAGGAGGCGTTGGTCGGGGTGAAGCACAGCTCGACCCGGTTCTTTCGGGCCCATCGGCGGATCTTGGTGCCCTTGTGGGCGGAGAGGTTGTCCATGATGACGTAGATCGGGGCGCCGTCCGGGCGCGCGGCGCGGATCGACTTGAGCGCGGCCAGGGAGTTGACCGCGCCCTTGTGGCGCCGGTTGACGCCCCACAGGGTGTCGTCGCCGATGGAGTAGCAGCCGTGGAAGTAGGTGACGCCGTGGGTGCGGTGATAGGTCGCGGGGACTCGGTCGGGCCGTCCCCGCGCGGCCCAGCAGGACCCGCCGGTGGGGCGGATGCCCAGCGGTCCGAACTCGTCGAACGCGAAGGTGCGGTTGGGGAAGTGTTCCAGGACGTGTTCGATCCGGTCGAGTTTGGCATCCCGGTCCGGGTCGGTGGACTCTTTCCACGTCTTGGTGCGTTGGAAGGCGACCCTGCGGCGGGACAGGAGGGTCCGTAAGGCTTCGCGGCTGATCCGGATCGCCCGGCCGTGGGCTTTGCGCAGGTAGGCGGCGAGTTTGCGGATGGACCAGCGGGTGAAGGGCTGCCCGAGTCTGACCGGGCGGGTGGTGGCCGTCTGGACCACGAGCCCCAACCCGGCGAACCTATGCGGTCACAGCACTAGCGCCTGGTTGGCGAGGTCGAAGCGGAAGCCGTCTTTTTGGAGGCCGGTGCCCATCTGGAGGGGCTGGACGACGGCGAGGTTGAGGCTGACGGATTCGACGCCGCCGAAGAAGGCGCCGACCAGGACTCCGGCGCCGATGCGGGCCGCTGTGGTGCTCAGGGCGACGCCTGCGGCAGCGGCGGTGTCGATCATGAGGGTGGTGGCGGTGACGGCGGCTCCGGCGGCGAGGCCGCCGGTGAGGGCGGTCAGGGCGATGCCGGCCGCGATGGCGGCTGCGGAGATCCACAGTTGCGTGTCGATGGTGTCTTTGGCGTCGGCGATCGCGTCCGCGAGCTTGTCGCAGCCGTCGGCCATGTCCCGGGCGGAGCCCTCCAGGTCCTGGAGCCAGCCTTTGTCGCCGTGTTGGTAGCGGTGCCAGAACGCGTCGAAGGCCTCGATGGCCTCGCCCTTGTTGTTGTGGATGAGGGCGGCGGCCTTGCGGTTGCTGGCGGCGCGGACGTCGTCGACGGCGTCCGCGTAGGTCCGCCAGGCGTCGGCGGCTTGGCGGAGTTTGTGCTCGTCGCCGTCGGGCCACCACATGCCCACGCTCTCGACGAGCCATTCCTTGGCCTCTTCGAAGGCCCCCATCAGGGGGCGTCCTTACGCCCGTCCTTACGCCCGTCCTTACGCCCGTCCTTGCGGCCGTCCTTGCGGAACATCGCCTTGATGAGCTCTTCGTTCTCGATGTGCCCGTCCGCCATGTCGCTCAGCGCGGTGTGGATGCTGGCCAGTCCCTCCACCAGGATCGCCGTTGAGTCCTCGATGCTGGCGCGGTTTTTGACGTATTTATTACCGAACTTGGTCATGATGCTCGCCTCACCGCCCCAGGGCGCGCCGAGGCCGTCCAGCGTCCCCTTCAGCGTGTCCGCCGCTGTGCGCAGCTTCTCGCTCTGCGTGTGGAAGGCGGGAGCCGACGCCTTGAGGTCGGCGGTGTCGATATCGAGAATCTTGCCGGGTGTCTTGCCGGGCTCCGCCACGTACTGCTCCCCGTACCGCTGCCGATGTCGATGCCGATGCCGATGTCGATGTCGATGTCGATCATGCGACAGTAACTGACCGGTGGTCAGCGGCTATGGGGGTGGGGTGGGGCCTTTGCGGGAGGCGCTTGCGCCCAAGGCTGCGAGCCGCCGACGCGGGGTCGGCGGCTCGGCGTGCGGGCGTGCGGGCGCTGTGGGTCAGGCGGCCGGGTGTGCTGCGGCGAAGGTGGCGAAGGCTGCCCAGGCGGCCGGGGGGAGGGCCAGGGTCGGGCCGTCGGGGACCTTGGAGTCGCGGACGTGGACGGCGGCGGGGTGGGCTGACACTTCGAGGCAGTTACCGCCTTCGCCGGTGCTGTAGCTGGACTTGCTCCAGTCGCAGGCGACCTCGACGCAGTTGCCGCCTTCGCTACCGCTGTAGCTGGACTTCCGCCAGGCGTAGGCAATTTCTAGGCAGTTGCCGCCATCGCTGCCGCTATAGCTGGACTTGAACCATGCCAGGTCGTCGGGGCAGGGGGTGGCCAGTTCTTGGTTCATCGCTCTCCTAGCGCCCGGTCCAACAGGGTCTTGGTGTCTTCGGGGTTGAGGGCCTGCGTTCGCAGCATCGCATACCTCTGGGCAAGGATGCTGACCTCTCCGGGGTCCGAGATCAGCTGGCTACCGCGCTGCGTCTCGGCGTAAGCCAAGTGGTCGTGCTCGGAGGTCTCCAGCAGAACGAAGGGCCCGTCGAGCGCGGCATGGGTCCAGCGGCCGCAGGGCATGACCTGAAGCGAGAGGCCGGGGAGGTCCGCGCAGGTACGCAGGTGTTGCCGTTGCTCCTCGAACACTGCGGGGCCACCCAGGCGGTCCATCAGTACGGCCTCGGCGATGACGAAACTGATGGTCGGCCGTCCATCGCGGTGGAGGAGGCCCTGACGTTCGATTCGGTCGGTGACCTGGCGCTCGATTTCTCCCTCGCTGAGGATGGGAATCCTGCTGCGGAAGACTGCCCGTGCGTAACCCTCGGTCTGGAGCAGACCAGGGAGGACCTGATTCTCGTACGACGCCAGCGCGATCGCCTCCGCCTCCCGGTCCATGAACTCCGCCGCCCACACCGGAAAGCGATCCAGCTCCGGCAAGTTCGCCACCGCCACCGCGAGCGCCCCCTTGGTCTCCAGCGCGTTGTCCAGCTCCTCCGCGAGGTCCGGTTTGAGGGGGCGTCTGCCCTGTTCGATGGAGGCGATGGTCTCTTCGTGGACGCGGACCCGGTCGGCCAGTTCGCGTTGGGTGAGGTGGGCGACCTTGCGGAACAGGGCCAGTTGGGCTCCGATGAGGCGTACCGCCGATGCGTTCTTCCTCGGCTTCTTCCAGTTGTTCATAGCCGCCAACTCCCCACCCGAGTCCGTACATGACCGGAAACGTGCCCGTACGGAAAAACCGTACGGGTTCACGCCCTGGTTCAGGATAGTGACGGAGCGCGACGGTTGGCGGTATGAACCAGGACATCCAACGGCCCCTCTTTCGCGAGCGCTTCTACCCGCGGGAGCGGCGATCTGTGCCCGTCGCACGGGAGTTCGTACGGCAGGCGCTCACGGAGTGGGGCGTCGCGGGGCGTGCGGAGGATGTGTTGCTGTGCGTGAGTGAGCTGGCCACGAACGCGCTGCTGCACGGGGTGCCGCCGGGGCGGGGCTTCGGGGTGTGGGTGTGGCTGACGGGGGACGGGGCGCTGCGCGTCGAGGTGCATGACAGCGGTGACGGGTACCCGTGCGTCCCGGACGCCGGCGAGGGCTGGGACGAGTCGGGGCGGGGGCTGCTGCTCGTGGAGGCGTTGGCCGACAAGTGGGGGGTCGGCGAGCGGGAGCCGGGCAAGATCGTCTGGTGCGAGTTCGCGGGCGTGGGCCCCCCGCCGGGGGCGGAGCGGGGTGAGGCAGCTCGCGCTCGGCGCGTGCCGGGCGCGTGAGGCGGCCGGGACGACGGTGCGTCGTCCGCATGACGAGGTGCGTACCCGGCTCGGGCCGGCCGTCGGGCCGGCCGTCGGGCCGGTCGTCGGGCCGGTGTCGCTGACCGGCCGGTCGTCAGGAGCCGCGTCAGAACCCGCGTCAGAACCCGCGTCAGGAGCCGTGTCAGAAACCGCAGATGAGGGCCAGGACCATCGTGGTGGACGCGGCCAGTACGACGGTGGCCACCGCATCGGTGAGGTTGAAGCGGGTGGGATTGCGCACGGCTGCTCCTGGGAAGGGTGGGGCTGGACGGGTGGGGCCGGAACGTTGTGGCGTCGCAGGAACGCCGTGGTGTGGTCACAGCCTGCGGAGCGTCGTGTCCCGGCCGCAATGGCTCCCGGACCATTCGGGACGCTGGAACGCTTGCGCGTAATCTGACCTGGGAAGACGCCCCGTCCCTGGAACGCTTCCCTGGAACGCGTTGGTGGGACGGACGGCGAGGGGCGACTAGGGGGAGCGACATACGTGGCGACTGAGACCGAAGGCTTTGCCGCGCTGCTCAGGGAGCTGAAGAGCCGCTCGGGGCGCAGCTACGGCGTCCTGGCGGGCAAGCTGCATGTCAGTACGTCCACGCTTCACCGGTACTGCAACGGCGACGCGGTACCCACCGAGTACGCCCCCGTGGAACGGCTCGGGCGGCTGTGCGGGGCGAGTCCCGAGGAACTCGTCGGGCTGCACCGGCAGTGGATTCTCGCGGACGCGGCGCGACGCCGTAAGCCGGTGGGGGCGGCCGCCGAGCCCGCGCCGGAGCCAGTGCCGGAGCCCGTGCCGGAGCCTGCGGGGGTCGTCGACGAGCCCGTTCCGGAGCCCGTGGGTGCCAGCGACGAGCCCGTTCCGGAGCCCGTGGGTGCCAGCGACGAGCCCGTTCCCGAGCCCGTGGCAGTCGTCGTCCCCGAGGCCGGCCGTCGGACGTGGACGCGCGCGCGGCTCGCGCTCGCCACCGCCGCCGTGGTCGCCGTCGCCGTGCCCGCTGCCCTCGCGGTCGGCCATGCGGGCACGCCGTCGGGAGGCGAGAAGACTGTCGCGGGGGAGACGGCCGCACCGGCGCACGCCCCGCAGGCGGCGAGTGGTTCCGCCAGCGGTGGGCCCAGGTCGAAGGGCACCGGGAAGTCCAAGGGCGCTGCGACGTCCGGGGCGTCCGGTTCCGCCGCGTCCGCTTCCTCAGCTTCCTCGGCCGACGGCGGGGGGAAGGGGAAGGGGGAGAAGGAGGGGGACGGGAAGAGCAGCGCCGGCACGCCCGGTTCCGGCGGCTCCGGTGGAGGAGCGGGCGCAGCGCCGCTCGGCGTCGATCTGCAGCCGAACTCGTGGCAGGACCGCTGCTCGCAGTTCTATCTGCTGGACCAGGCACCCTCCGCCGTGCCGCCGCCGCCCGCCGAGCAGGACACCCGCGCATGGGCGCGGGCCCTGCATGGGGTGCCCGGCGGGGCCATGCAGATGGAGCTGGCCGTGCAGGGCAGGACCGATCAGGCCGTGGTCCTGCGGGCGTTGTACATACGGGTGGTGGGGAGCACCGCGCCGCTCAAGGGGGCGGCCTACTCGATGGGGGGCGGGTGCGGCGGTGGGCTGACGCCCGCGTCGTTCGATGTGGATCTCGACGCCGGCCGGCCGCTGGCCCGAGCGGTCGCCGGCGAGCAGGAGGGCCGGAGGATTCCGCCGACCACGTTCCCGTACAAGGTCTCGGCGACCGATCCCGAAGTGCTGAACGTCTACGCGCACACCGACGGCCACACCGTCAGCTGGTACCTGGAGCTGGAGTGGAGCACCGGGGACCGGCACGGGACGGTGCGGGTCGACGACCACGGGAAGCCGTTCCGTACGAGCGGGATGAACGGGGTGAGCGGGACGAAGGGGCACGCGCTCTATGACTACCGGCCGGACGAGAGCGCCTGGAAGCTGCGCGATACGACGGGATACGAACTGACGCCCTGACGCTGAGCGGTCCCGAGCCCAGGCACTGAGCGGTCCCGAGCCCCAGCGCTGCCCGGTCCCGAGCCCCGGCGCCGACCGGCCCGGCCCAGATATGCCGAACGGCCTCGACCCGGCGTCGGGTCGAGGCCGCGCGGCTTGCGGACGGACTACACGCTTACGGACGGACTACAGCTGCGCAGGCGTCCGGATGCCCAGCAGAGCCATGCCCTGCTGGAGCGTGCGGGCGGTCAGCTCGCAGAAGAAGAGGCGGTTCTCCACCAGCTCCGGCGGGTTCTCCTCCTTGAGCACCGGGCACTGGTCGTAGAACGTGGTGTACGCCGAGGCCAGCGAGTAGACGTACGAGGCGAGCTTGTGCGGCTCGTACGTCTCGCCGACCGAGGCGAGGGTGTCGGCGAACTCGTCCAGGCGGAAGCCCAGCGCGCGCTCGGCGGGGCTGAGCGGCAGCTCCGGGTGGGCCTTGGGCTTGCGGTCGCCCGCCTTGCGCAGGATCGACTGGATGCGGGCGTACGCGTACTGGAGGTACACGCTGGTGTCGCCGGTGAGCGACACCATCCGGTCCAGGTCGAAGATGTAGTCGCGGCCCAGCGAGGTGGACAGGTCCGCGTACTTCACCGCGCCGACGCCCAACTGGGCGGCCTGCTCCAGGATTTCTTCCTCGGTCAGGCCGCCGTCCGACTTCTCCCGGACGACCGCCGCCGCCCGCTCGACCGCCTCGTCGAGCAGGTCGACCAGCCGGACCGTCGTGCCCTCACGGGTCTTGAACGGCTTGCCGTCCTTGCCGAGGACGGTGCCGAAGGCGAGCTGCTTCGCGGTGTTCTCGGGCAGCCAGCCGGCCCGGCGGGCGGTCTCGAAGACCATCTTGAAGTGCAGCGCCTGCCGGGCGTCCACGACGTAGAGCAGGGTGTCGGCCTTGAGGACACCGATCCGGTCGCGGATCGCGGCCAGGTCGGTCGCCGCGTAGCCGTAGCCGCCGTTGGTCTTCTGCACGATGAGCGGGGTCGGGTTGCCGTCCGGGCCCAGGACGTCGTCGAAGAAGACGCAGAGCGCGCCGTTGGAGCGGACCGCGACCCCGGACTCCTCCAGCTCCTGGCAGACGGTCGCGAGGTCGTCGTTGTACGCGCTCTCGCCGACGACGTCCGCGTCCCGGATCTCGACGTCGAGCTGGTGGTAGACGGCCTGGAAGTAGATCTTCGACTCGTCGACGATCTTGTGCCAGAGGGCGCGCGTCCCGGCCTCCCCGGCCTGGAGCTCCACGACGCGGTCCCGGGCACGCGTCTTGAACTCCTCGTCGGAGTCGAAGATGGCGCGGGACGCCTTGTAGACGCGGTTGAGCCTGGCCATGGCCGCTTCGCCGACCTCGGCGTCGACCTCGGCGTCGGGGGCCGAGCCGGGAGCGGCACCCGAGCCCGCCGATCCCGAACCCGCCGGCCGCTGCGTGTCCGACTCGTGGTCCAGCTCGTGCGGGTGCTCGATCAGGTACTGGATGAGCATGCCGAACTGGGTGCCCCAGTCGCCGATGTGGTGCCGCCGGATGACCTTCTCGCCGCTGTGCTCCAGGATCTGGGTCACCGCGTCGCCGATGACCGTCGAGCGCAGGTGCCCGACGTGCATCTCCTTGGCCACGTTCGGCTGCGAGTAGTCGATCACCGTGGTGCCCGGGTGCTCCGCGTACGGCACGCCGAGCCGGTCGTCGGCGGCGCGGGCCGCGAGCGTGGCGGTGATCGCGGAGTCGGCGACGGTGATGTTCAGGAAGCCGGGGCCGGAGACCTCGATGTCCGCGATCACGTCACCCGCCGCGCCCGTGCCGAGCCCGGCCACGACCGTGGCCGCCAGCTCCCGCGGGTTGCCCTTCAGCTTCTTCGCGAGCCCCAGCACTCCGTTGGCCTGGAAATCCGCTCGGTCGCTCCGTCGCAGCAGCGGGTCGGCGGCGCCGGCCTCCGGCAGTGCGGCCGAGAGGGCGTCCGCGATGCGCTGATGGACCGTAGCGGCGAGGGAGGGAACCGAAGCCATGGGATCTGAGCCGTTCCGTCGGTGTGGCGGGTATGGGGAAAGCGGCCAGTATCCCATGCACCCCGATGCGCGCGGCCACCCCTTTTCCCTCTGAGAGACTGGGACGGTCCAGCTTTTGAGGAAGGAAGTGCCGATCGTGGGTCAGAGCACCGAGGCCGACTGGGTCTCCCGTTTCGCGGACGAGGTCATCGCCGAGGCGGAGCGTCGAGCGCCCGGCAAAACCATCGTCTGCGCTTCGGGCCTCAGCCCCTCCGGCCCGATCCACCTCGGCAACCTGCGCGAGGTCATGACCCCGCACCTGGTCGCCGATGAGATCAAGCGCCGCGGATACGACTGCGAACACATCCTGTCGTGGGACGACTACGACCGGTTCCGCAAGGTCCCGGACGGGGTGGACCCGTCCTGGTCCGAGCACCTGGGCAAGCCGCTGACCGCCGTCCCCGCGCCTCCCGGCAGCGTGTACGGCAGCTGGGCCGAGCACTTCAAGGCCCCGATGGTCGCCGCGCTGGCCGAGCTGGGCGTGGAGTACCGCGGCATCAGCCAGACCGAGCAGTACACCTCCGGCGTCTACCGCGAGCAGGTGCTGTTCGCGATGCGCGAGCGGGCCCGGATCGACGCGGTGCTGGACCGGTACCGCACCAAGGCCAAGCCCGCGGAGGACGGCGCCGCGCCGGCCGCCAAGGGCAGGAAGCCGCAGCAGCAGAAGGGCAAGGTCGACGAGGCCGACGTCGCCGCAGCCGAGGCCGCGGCCGAGGGCTCCGGCGCGGCGAACGAGGACGACGGCAGCACGAGCGGCGCGGGCTACTTCCCGTACAAGCCGTACTGCTCGGTCTGCGAGCGCGACCTGACGACCGTCACCTCGTACGTCGACGAGACCACCGAGCTCGCGTACACCTGCGTGTGCGGGCACGCCGAGACGGTGCTGCTCTCCCAGCACGACAGCGGCAAGCTGGTCTGGAAGGTCGACTGGCCGATGCGCTGGGCGTACGAGGGCGTCGTCTTCGAGCCCTCCGGCGTCGACCATTCCTCGCCCGGCTCGTCCTTCGTGGTCGGCGGGCAGATCGTCAAGGAGGTCTTCGGCGGCGAGCAGCCCATCGGGCCGATGTACGCCTTCGTCGGCATCAGCGGCATGGCGAAGATGTCCTCGTCCAAGGGCGGCGTGCCGACCCCGGCCGACGCGCTCCAGATCATGGAAGCGCCGCTGCTGCGCTGGCTCTACGCCCGCCGCCGGCCGAACCAGTCGTTCAAGATCGCCTTCGACCAGGAGATCCAGCGGCTGTACGACGAGTGGGACGCCCTCGCGCGCAAGATCGCCGACGGCACGGTGCAGGACGCCGACGCCGCCGCGTACGACCGCGCCTCGCGCACCGCCGCCGGACCGCTGCCGGTCACGCCGCGCCCGCTCTCGTACCGGACGCTCGCCTCCGTCGTGGACATCACCACCGGCGACGACGAGCAGACGCTCCGCATCCTGCGCGACCTCGACCCGGCCGACCCGATCACCTCGCTGGACCAGGCGCGGCCCCGGCTCGACCGCGCCCAGACCTGGATCACCACCCAGGTCCCGGCCGACCAGCGCACCCGGGTGCGCGAAGAGCCGGACACCGGGACGCTGGCCGCGCTCGGCGACACCGAGCGCGAGTCGCTGCGGCTGCTGGTCGACGGGCTCG
Organism: Streptomyces sp. H27-D2; assembly: GCF_035828615.1. Lineage (NCBI taxonomy): Bacteria > Bacillati > Actinomycetota > Actinomycetes > Kitasatosporales > Streptomycetaceae > Streptomyces > Streptomyces sp. H27-D2. Next base: position 17,228 of record NZ_JAYMZR010000023.1, read on the forward strand.
ACGAGCACTGGTCGCTGGACGGGCTGACGACGCTCGTCTACGGCGTCCCGAAGCTCCAGGCCGGCTTCGCGGCCGACGCCAAGCCGACGCCCGAGCTGAAGGCGGCGCAGCGGTCGTTCTTCGCGCTGCTCTACCAACTGCTGGTCGGCCGCGACACCGGGCCGCGACTGCCCACGCTGCTGCTCGCGGTGGGGGCGGAGCGGGTGCGGAAGCTGCTGGGGGCTTGAGGTCGCCAGCCTGCTGACGGGCTGAGCGGGCTGCGGGCTGCGGCCGCTACGTACGGATTGGGCCCGGCCGGGTACGTACCGGCCGGGCCCGACGTATGGGTGGGCCCGACGTATGGCCGGGCCTGATGAATGGGTGGGCGTGCTGCGGGGGCCCGAGGCGAGGGCCAGGACGACCCTCGCGGCCGTCCGGCCGTCAGACCGCTGGGTCCCGTACGGCGGCGGCCGGCGGCGGGGGCGTCGTCGCCAGGTGGGCGACGCCGGAGCGCACCGCCCAGCCGAAGATGCCCAGCGCGACCGCCGCGACGGCCAGCGTGTCGTAGGGCGCGGGCAGTTGCCCCGAGCCCTCGAAGCTGCCGAGCCAGGACAGCACGGTCAGCGCGGTGAGGTGGACGACCAGCCACGCGCCGCTGCGCAGCTCCCTGAGCAGCACCGCGCCCTTCTCAGCCCGCCGCAGGACGAGGAAGAGCGGCAGCCCCGCGAGCACCAGGGGCAGCGCGAGCCGCAGGTCGTGCCAGCCGGACCAGTACACGAACTCGCTGGCCACCACGAAGCTGACCGGCGCGATCCAGCGCACTCCGGGCACCCGGCCGGACCGGTCCTCCGCCCCCTTCACCGCCCCCTTCACCGCATCCTGCTCCGCCTTCTTCCCCGACTCCGTCGCGCCCGACGCCTCGGACCGCTGCCGGTCGTAGGCGCGGAAGACGGCGACGGCGACGGCCGAGGCCGCGTAGATCATCAGGTACATGTCGCCCATGACGCTGACGATGCTCTGCCAGCCGCCGAACGGCAGCAGGAAGATGACGATCACCCCGAGGTTGAGCGCGAGCGCCCGGTGCGGGATGCCGTGCCGCAGATTGATCCGCATGAAGTAGCGGGGCAGCAGGCCGTTCTTGGCCAGCGCGTAGGTGTGGCGCGCGTCGATCGCGACGCCCACGTAGGCCGATCCGCCGGGGGAGAGCACCGCGTCGGCGTAGAGCACGCTGGCCAGCCAGTGCAGGTTGAGGATCAGCGCGAGCTGCCCGAACGGCGACTCGAAGTTGACTCCCTGCCAGCCGTGCCCGAGCAGCGATTCGGGCACCGTGAACAGGAACGCGAGCTGCAACGCGATGTAGACCAGCAGGGCCAGCCCGATGCCGGTGAGCACCGCCGCGGGCACGTTGCGGCGCGGCCGGCGCGCCTCGCCGGAGAAGTCCAGCGGCGCCTGGAATCCGTTGACCGAGTAGACGATGCCGCCCCCGGCCAGCGCGCTCAGGCAGGCCGCGTAGCCGTACGGCGCGAAGCCGCCGTGATCGGTGAGCCGTCCCGAATGCCAGCCGGAGGCGAACAGTGCGACGACGGTGATGACCGGCACCAGGATCTTGATCACGGTGACGACGTTGTTCAGCCGCGCGAAGAGGCGTACGGCGAACCAGTTGAGGATCGTCAGCACCACACTGAGCAGGGTGGCCAGCCCGAGCCCCGACACGCTGAGCGTGCCGCCGTTGTAGAGCCCCGGCAGGTAGTGCGCGGCGTACTGCATGATCGCGCTGATCTCCGCCGCCGTACCGCCCACCGAGAGCAGCACCGACCAGCCGATCATGGTGCCCACCAGGCGACCGCTCGCGTACAGCGGCCAGCGGACGGTGCCGCCGCCCTCCGGCCTGGTCGCGCCCAGCTCCACCATGACCAGCGCCACCAGGGCGCAGAGCACCCCCGCGCCGACCCAGGAGAGAAGGGAGGCGGGCCCGGCCAACTGGGCCGCGTACAGGGCGGCGAACAGCCAGCCGGAGCCGACGATGTTGGAGAAGCCGATGGCGGTCAGACCCCAGAAACCGAGATCGGGGCGCAGCCGGTGTTCTTCCGTGAGCGCGGCTTCGGTCAGCGCGGCCTCTGTCGCCACTGCCGAATCCGGGGTCGATGCGCTGGATGGGCCGGTGCCCTCGGGCGGCTGACGAGGCGACTCGCGGGGCGACTTTCGATCCGACACGTACTGGTCTCCTCGGCGTGGCCCCGGTCTGCTGCGGTGACCAGCGTGCCATGCGCCGGACGCACCCATTCCGGGGGGCGCGCCGCAGGTCAGGTCACGGTGCCTGCTCGGTGCCCATCTCCATGCGGTGGCGGTCGCGGAACTCGCGCATGAACTTGCGCAGGTAGCTCTCGCTGAGGAGTTGCCCCTTGGGGTTCGTCAGGCCGAACTGGTCGTGCAGGAAGCGGGACAGCTGCCGGGCGTCGGGGAAGTCGCCGTGCTGTGCGCAGTATTGGCGGAACGCGCCGAAGTAGACCTCGGCGGCGGAGGTGTTCTCCGGCAGCCGGGTCGTGTCCAGCTCGGAGTCGAGGTCGAATTCGGCCTCGGGACCGGCGGCCGGGGGCTGCTCCTGCGGGAGGTCGGACGCGGTCGAGCGCTGCTGGGGTACGAACGCGCCCGTGCCGGGCGTGTTCAGCTGGGAGTTGCCGAGCGGACGGTGCCGGCCGGGACCGACCGGGACGGTCAGCCGGGGGGCTGCCTCGTGCTCGGAGGCGTACGAGGCCGCGGGGGCGGCGGTGCGGGCGGGCTGCGCGCCTTCCGCTCCCGCCGTCGGCGTCGAGTGCCGGCCGCTGGAGATCGCGGGGCGCGCTTCCTGGGGGTGCGCTTCCTGGGGATTCGCGGAGCCGGGGTTTGCGGCGGCGGGGTCCGCGCTCACGGCCTCGATCTGCGGCGGGTGCTGGGTGTCGGACGCCTGCGGGCTCTGGGAAGTCTGCGAGGTGAGCGCTGCCTGCGGGGTCTGTGCCGCTTGTGCTGCCTGGGTTGCCTGGAGCGACGCCTGGAGTGCCTGCGGCGTCTGCACCGTGATGCCCGCCGCCGCCAGGCCCACCGCGCCGGTCTCGGCCAGGGACACCCCGTACTTCGCGAGCTTGAGCGGCATCAGCGACTCCACCGGAGCCTTGCGCCGCCACGCGCGGCCGTAGCGGGCGCGCAGCCTGGCGCGGTAGACGAGGCGGTCCTGCTCCAGCTTGATGACCTCGTCGTAGCTGCGCAGCTCCCACAGCTTCATCCGGCGCCAGAGCCGGAAGGTGGAGGGGAAGGCGAGCAGCCAGCGGGAGAGCCGGACGCCCTCCATGTGCTTGTCGGCGGTGATGTCCGCGATGCGGCCGATCGCGTGCCGGGCCGCCTCGACGGAGACCACGAACAGCACCGGGATGACCGCGTGCATGCCGACGCCGAGCGGGTCGGGCCAGGCCGCCGCGCCGTTGAAAGCGATGGTGGCGGCGGTCAGCAGCCACGCGGTCTGGCGGAGCAGCGGGAAGGGGATGCGGAACCAGGTCAGCAGCAGGTCGAGGGCCAGCAGGACGATGATCCCGGCGTCGATGCCGATCGGGAAGACGTTCGCGAAGGCGCCGAAGCCCTTCTCCCGCGCCAGGTCCCGTACGGCCGAGTAGGACCCGGCGAAGCCGATCGCGGCGATCACCACCGCACCGGCGACGACCACCCCGATCAATATTCGGTGGGTACGTGTCAACTCCGTCGCGGCCACGCCGCACTCCCTTTCCCGCTCCTGGCAATAAGAGGGGTCAGCGTGGCACATGAGTCAAGCGCGGTCCGCCGGGGGACGGCTGGGAGCGGTGGAGGAGTGGTGCGGGTGGTGTGGGAGCGGGGTGGGGCGGCTGCCTCTGGTACGGGAGGAGCCCGGCCCCGGGGCGTATGGGAGGAGCCCGGCCCCGGGGCGTACGCGGGGTCGGGCTCTCCTGGGTTCTGCTGTTCCGCCGCGCTGCTTGCCGCCCGCGCTACTTCTTCTTGTCGGCGTCGGACTTCTTCTTGTTGGCGTCGGCCACCGAGGCCACCGCCTCCTTGGCCGCCTTCTGGGTGTCCTTCATCATGTCGCCGCTGTCCGGGGCCTTCGCGTCCTCGAAGCCGGCGCCGTTGTAGTTGAGCGTGACGACGATGTTGGCGGTGCGGGTCACGACGGTCTGGTTCTTGTACTCCTCGCCGTCCTTCTTGAGGTCGTAGGTGACGGCCGTGGCCTCGTCGCCGGTGCCGTCGGCGTTGCTGTCCTTGATGTTCTTGGCGTCCTTCGAGGCCTTCGCGGCGGCGATCTGCTTCCCGTAGTAGTCCTTGGCGCGGGTGTCACCCGTGCCGAGCGCCGGGTCCGAGTCGAAGCGCTGGAGGGAGACGTCGAGCCAGCGGTACTGGAAGCCGTCGAGGCCGTTCCAGGAGCAACCGCCGCGCGCCGAGGTGTCGGAGGACTTGGCGGCGTCGCCCTTCGCGTCCTTCACCTTCGGGACGAGGTCCTTGACCGTCTTCTCGGCGAGTGCCGCGCAGGCGTCGGGCAGCTTGTTGAACTTCGCGGGCTTGAGCGCCGGCGCGGAGCTGGCCGGGGACTTCGAGGACTCGCTGGAGTCCTTCTTGTCCGAGTCGGAGGAGCAGCCGGCGACGAGCATCACCGGTACGGCTGCGCAGGCGAGGATTCGGGCGAGTCGCGTGGCTGTTCGGTGCATGGGTCCTTCGCTCATTGGTTGTCTCGGGGGCGGCCGTTCCGTCCGCGGGGCCGGTCCGTACCCGGTCCTGTCGGCACGGTACGCGGCCGATGGCGGCGGCCGGACGAATTGCGGCGGTACTCGCCGACTCATTCGCTTTAGTCGCTTTATTTGTCGTGGTGCTCGTTGTGGTATTCGTCGTGACGGTCGTCGTGTCGCTGGTCTCATTGGTCCCACCGGTGGCCCCGGCGGGGCTACTCGTCGAAGCGTCCCGCCAGTTCTCTGGCCAACCCCTGGGCCCTGCTCGGCAGGTACTCGCTCGGGGGCAGCAGTCCCGCTTCGGTGGACCACTGGGCGTACTCGATCTTCACGATGACGTTCGACGAGCGGAAGACGATGGAGATGTCGCGGTGCGCGCCGGCCTCCGCGGAGTCGCCGGCCAACTCGTCGTCCAGGAAGGCGGCGTCGCCGAGGTCCTCCAGCCGGCGGGGCGCGGTCTCGGGGCTCGGCGACTCGGGGTCGGACGCGGAGCCGGAGCTTGAATCGGAGCCGGAGCCGGAGCCGGAGCCGGAATCAGAGTCCGCGTCAGGCTTGGAGGCGCCCGGCTTGGAAGCGGACGGCGTGGCCACCGGGCTGCCGTCGCCCTTGGGCCCGCGCTTGTCCCCGGCCTTGTCCCCGGCCTTGTCCCCGGCCTTGTCCCCGGGCTCGGCTCCGGGCTCGGCTTCGGTCTTGCCGTCGCTCTTGCCCGCGTCCTTGCCCGTGCCCTTCTCGGCGGGGCTGTCGGTCTTGGCCCCGTCCGTGCTTCCCGCCGCCGGGTTTCCGCCCACCGGGGCGGAGGAATCGGGGATCTGCGCGGCCGTCTCCCTCTTGGCGTAGATGCGCTGCGCTTCGTCGTCGTCGCTCACCGCGGGGTTGTACGACACCACGCGCTCGAAGTCGACGTGGAGTTGACGCGTCCCCTCCGAGGTCTCCCGCTTCCAACGGCAGCCGACGCGCCGGTCGGTGTCGTAGGTGACGGTGGCCTGGCCCTCGAAGAGCTTCTCTTCTTTCTCGGCCGAGTCCTCGGCGTCGTCGCCCGCCTCGTCCGTCCGGTCGCCGTCGGCGGCGGGCAGCAGATTCCTGAGCGTGCCGCGGCTGACGGCCGCACACGGCTCGGGCAGCGTGCGGTACTTGCCGGGTTCGGCGGCGGTCGTCGTCGTGCCGCTGTCACCGGTCCGGGCGTCATCGCTCGCGTCGTTCGAGCTGGAGCCGCCGGAGCAACCCGTCAGCCCTGCCGCCATTCCCGCGGCGAGCACTGCGGCCAGCGCGGCACCTGGTACGTACGCCCTTCGCTGCACCGTCTCCGGCTCCTCTCGTACAAAAACTGGTTGCCGCCGTATAGCGACCGGTGGACACAATGTCTACCGCACGCACTACCGGTTCCGCCGGGTCGCCGTCCTGAATCCGATAGCTTGTGCGGTTTTTGCGTTTTCGGTATTTTGTAGGTCAATGGGGGAGATATGTCGTACACCGAGTTGCCCGGAGCGAAGGTGCCGATCCGGATGTGGGCCGATCCGGCCTCCGTCGAGGACGTCGCCATGCAACAGCTGTACAACGTGTCGACCCTGCCATGGATCAAGGGCCTCGCGGTCATGCCGGATGTGCACTACGGCAAGGGCGCGACGGTCGGTTCGGTCATCGCGATGCACGGCGCGGTCTGCCCGGCGGCGGTCGGGGTGGACATCGGGTGCGGTATGTCCGCCGTCAAGACGTCGCTCACCGCGAATGACCTTCCGGGTGACCTCTCGCGGATGCGGTCGAAGATCGAGCAGGCCATTCCGGTGGGGCGGGCGATGCATGACGAACCGGTGGACCCGGGGCGGCTGCACGGCTTCGCGACCGCTCAGTGGGGGGACTTCTGGTCGCGGTTCGATGGCGTCGCCGAAGCGGTCAAATTCCGTCGGGAGCGTGCCACGAAGCAGCTGGGAACGCTCGGAAGCGGAAACCACTTCATCGAGTTGTGCATCGACTCGACCGACGCGGTGTGGCTGATGCTGCACTCCGGCTCGCGCAACATCGGCAAGGAGCTGGCCGACCACCACATCGGCCAGGCGCAGAAGCTGCCGCACAACCAGGGGCTGGTCGACCGCGATCTGGCGGTCTTCATCTCCGACACCCCGCAGATGGCGGCGTACCGAAACGATCTGTTCTGGGCGCAGGAGTACGCGCAGCACAACCGCGCGATCATGATGGGACTCTTCCAGGACGTCGTCCGCCGGGAGTTCAAGAAGGCGAAGCCGACCTTCGCGCCCGTCATCTCCTGCCACCACAACTACGTCGCCGAAGAGCGCTACGACGGCATGGACCTGCTGGTCACCCGTAAGGGCGCCATCCGCGCGGGCAGCGGCGAGTACGGCATCATCCCCGGCTCGATGGGCACCGGCTCGTACATCGTGAAGGGCCTCGGCAGCGCCGCGTCCTTCAACTCGGCCTCGCACGGCGCGGGTCGCCGGATGAGCCGGAACGCCGCGAAGAAGCGCTTCTCGGCGCGGGACCTGGAGGACCAGACGCGGGGCGTGGAGTGCCGCAAGGACTCCGGCGTCGTGGACGAGATCCCGGCCGCGTACAAGTCGATCGAGCAGGTCATCGACCAGCAGCGGGACTTGGTCGAGGTGGTGGCCAAGCTCAAGCAGGTCGTGTGCGTCAAGGGTTGAGGCTGTGCGGGGCCGGACCGGGGCCGGGAAGGGCTGAGGCTGACGGGGGCCGGTAAGAGCCCCCGGCGCACGCCGGTCCCGGTCAGAGCTCCCGGTGCACCTTGGAGTTGGACGCCTGCGCGCGGGGGCGGACGACCAGGAGGTCGATGTTGACGTGGGCGGGGCGGCTGACGGCCCAGGCGATGGTCTCGGCGACATCGTCGGCGGTCAGCGGCTCGGCCACGCCCGCGTAGACCTTCGCGGCCTTCTCCTGGTCGCCGCGGAAGCGCGTCGTCGCGAACTCGTCGGTCTTGACCATGCCGGGCGCGATCTCGATGACGCGGACCGGGTCGCCGCACAGCTCCAGCCGGAGGGTCTCGGCGATGACGTGCGCGCCGTGCTTGGCCACGACGTAACCGCCGCCGCCCTCGTACGTGCTCAGTCCGGCGGTCGAGGAGAGCACCACGACCGTGCCGTCGCCGGAGGCGGTGAGGGCCGGCAGCAGGGCCTGGGTGATGTTGAGCACGCCCAGGACGTTCACCTCGAACATCGTGCGCCAGTCGGCGGGGTCGGCGCTCGCCACCGGGTCGGCGCCGAGCGCGCCGCCCGCGTTGTTGACCAGGACGCCGACCTCGCCGTCCAGTGAGGCCGCGAAGGCGTCGACGGCCGCTCGGTCCGTGACGTCCAGCGCGTACGCGCTCGCCTCGTGGCCGGACGCGGTCAGCTCGGCGGCGAGGGCCTCGACGCGGTCCTCGCGGCGGGCCGTCAGCAGCACGCGGTAGCCGGCCTCGGCGAGACGGCGCGCGGTGGCGGCGCCGATGCCGCTGCTCGCGCCGGTGACGACTGCGGTGGCGGTACGGGCGGACATGGGGCGGCTCCTGGTCTGCGTCGGCGGGGGCGCGTCGGCGGTGGTGCGGGGGCGTGGGGTGCGCGGGTGGGTGGTGCCCGGGCGTGCGGTGCGCGGGCGCGCTACGCAATGTGGGGGCGTGCGGTGCGGGGCGCGCGCCCTCGGGCCGTACGCCCGTCAGGATATGCAGCCCCGGTCAGCCGCCGCGCGGCGCGTACATGATCACCGAGACGCCCGCCAGGCACACCAGCGCGCCGGCCACGTCGAAGCGGTCCGGCCGGTAGCCGTCCGCGACCATGCCCCACGCGAGCGAGCCCGCGACGAACACTCCGCCGTACGCGGCGAGGATGCGCCCGAAGTTCGCGTCGGGCTGGAGGGTCGCGACGAACCCGTAGACGCCGAGCGCGATGATCCCGGCGCCGATCCACACCCACCCGCGATGCTCGCGCACCCCCTGCCAGACGAGCCAGGCGCCGCCGATCTCGAAGAGCGCGGCCAGCAGGAAGAGGGCGATGGAGCGGGTCACGAGCATGCTCGGCAGATTACGGCGCTGGACGGCGGGTCGGTGTGAAGGGCGAGATGTGGCATCTTCGAGGGCGCGGGAAAGCCGAACGGCTGTGCCGTGTGGCAGGAGCAGGAACGGGCGGGTGCTGGGCGACACCCGCATCCGCACCGACACCGGCGCGTCGATCGTCGCCGTGCTGCGCCGGGCCGACGCGATCTCCTCCCCGACCCCCGCCTTCCGGCTGGCCGGCGGGGACACCCTGATCGTCATCGGCACCCGCGAAGGCGTGGACGCGGCCGCGGCGATTCTGGGCCGGGAGTGACTGGATGCACTCCGCGATATTCCTGATCGAGCTCGGCAGCATCATCCTCGGGCTCGGGCTGCTCGGCCGGTTCGCGGGCCGCTACGGCTTCTCCCCGATACCGCTCTATCTGCTGGCCGGGCTCGCTTTCGGCGAGGGCGGTCTGCTGCCGCTCGGCACCAGCGAGGAGTTCGTCGCGGTCGGGGCGGAGATCGGCGTGGTGCTCCTGCTGCTGATGCTCGGCCTGGAGTACACCGCCTCCGACCTGGTCACCAACCTCAAGACCCAGTACCCGGCGGGCGCCGTCGACTTCGCGCTGAACGCGCTGCCCGGAGCCGCCGCGGCCCTGCTGATGGGCTGGGGGCCGGTGTCCGCCGTGGTGCTGGCCGGCGTCACCTGGATCTCCTCGTCCGGAGTCATCGCCAAGGTGCTCGGCGACCTGGGCCGGATCGGCAACCGCGAGACCCCGGTCATCCTGAGCGTGCTGGTGCTCGAAGACCTCGCGATGGCCGTCTATCTGCCGATCGTGACGGCGCTGCTGGCCGGCGTCGGCCTCGCGGCGGGCAGCCTGACGCTGGCCATCGCGCTCGGCGCGGCCGGGCTCGTGCTGTTCATCGCGGTCCGCTACGGCCGGCTCATCTCGCGCTTCGTGTCCACCGAGGACCCGGAGAAGCTGCTGCTGGTCGTCCTGGGGCTGACCCTGCTGGTGGCCGGCATCGCGCAGCAGTTGCAGGTCTCGGCTGCGGTCGGCGCGTTCCTCGTCGGCATCGCGCTCTCCGGCGAGGTCGCGGAGGGTGCCCATACGCTGCTGAGCCCGCTGCGCGACCTGTTCGCAGCCGTCTTCTTCGTCTTCTTCGGACTGCACACCGACCCGGCGAGCATTCCGCCGGTGCTGGCGCCCGCGCTGATCCTGGCGGTCTGCACGGCCATCACCAAGATCGGTACGGGGTACTGGGCGGCCCGCCGAGCGGGAATCGCCACCCGTGGCCGCTGGCGGGCCGGCGGCGCGCTGGTGGCCCGCGGCGAGTTCTCGATCGTCATCGCGGGGCTGGCGGTGGCCGCGGGCGTCGAGCCCGACCTCGGCCCGCTGGCGACCGCGTACGTCCTGCTGCTCGTGGTGATGGGCCCGCTGGCCGCGCGCTATACGGAACCGGTCGCACGACGGCTGTTCGACCGGGGCGAGCGCGGTGAGCGCGGCGGTGGCGGTCGGGGAGAGACCGCGAGCCAGGAGGACGGAAGCGGCCGGGCCGACGGAGTCGGTGTGGCCGGTGACGTCGGTGTGGCCGGTGAACCGGGCGGGGCGGGTGACGTCGGCCGGAGCGGCGGGAGCGGGGATCCCCGTCCGGTGGGCGAGCCCGATCCCGCGGACGCGCCGTAGGCCGCGGCTCCCGCAGCCCGCGCGGTGCGCCGACCGGCCCTTGAGCCGAACGGCCCTGCATACGCCCCCGGCGTACCCCTTCGGCGGAGCCGGACGTCTACGTCGGACGAGCTGCCGAATCGGTTGCGCGGCCACCGGGAGCAGTGGCATCGTTGATGGCATAAAGCCTCTCATCCAGGCGCTGTAGAGCCGCAGTTGGGCACCTTCGGGCCGAGGTCCGGACGGGAACACACGGGTAGCACGCAATGGCCGGTTCCACGATTACGAGTCTGCTTCAGTCGTTGATGGCGAGCGGCCGGCAAGGGCCCTCGCACGACTGGGCACGCCAGTGTGCCGATGTGCTGGAAGTGGACGGCGTGGCGGTGTCCGTCGGGTTGGGCGGCTCGGAGCTGCTGTGGTTCAGCGACGAGGCCAGCGCCCGCTTGGACGATCTTCAGTTCACCTTGGGAGAGGGGCCCAGCCTGGAGGCCATCCACGACGGGGCCCTGTGCCTGGAGACGGACTTGGAGCGCGCGTCGGCGCAACGATGGCCGGTTTTCGCCCCGGCGGCCGTGGCTGCGGGGGTCCGGGCCGTCTTCGCGTTCCCACTGCGGCTCGGCGCGATCCACGTCGGAGGCATGACCGCCCACCTGCACACCAACGGCCGGCTCGGGCAGAAGATGATCGCCGACGCGCTGGCGATCGCCGACGCCCTGACCGTCCACCTCCTGACGCTGCGACCGTCCCCCGAGGACCCGCACGATTCGGCGCAGCCGCGGGAACCTTCGGGCATCGCGGGGTTGGAGGAACCCCAGAGCCGACTGGAGGCGGAGGAACTCCACGACCTGCCGGGCTCGGGGGACGCCTGCGACCCCCGAGGCACGGCGGAATCCGACCCGCAGGGCCGGGCGGAGCCGCACGGCTTCTCCGACCCGGAGGGATCCCACGGCCGTCCGCGCCCGGTGGGACGCACGGGCCAGCCGGGCCCAGCGCCCCCGGGAGCCTCGGCCGGCTCGGGAGCCCCTGACCCTTCGGCCCACGACGGCTCCGGGGATTCCGGCGGCTCCGCGGCGTCCAACGGGAACCTCTTCAGCGATCTGCACCGCGCCGAGGTGCACCAGGCGACCGGGATGCTGTCCGCACAACTCGAAATACCACTGGCCCACGCCCTGTTGCGGCTGCGCGGATACACCTTCGCTCATGACCGCGGGATCATCGATGTCGCTCGCGACGTCATCGCCGGCCGCTTGGAGTTCCCCCAGGACCCGGCACCGCCCACGCCCCTGTGACACCTGATACGTGACCCCGCGCTGGCATGCGGAGGGCCACTTCCGTCCCCCTGTGCGGCGGAAAGGAAGATGACCATGGACCGAGAGCAGCGACTCGCGGACACCTTCGTGGAGTTGGCCGACACACTCGTCAACGACTTCGACGTGATCGACTTTCTCTACCAGCTGGCGACCAGGTGCGTCGAGCTGCTGGAAGTCACCGACGCGGCGCTGATGCTCGCTCTGCCCGGCCGCGACCTCAACCCGGCCGCCGTCTTGGCGCACCGGCCCGAACTCTCCGACCTGCTCGCCCTGAACGAGCGGGAGGGCCCGGCGCTGGACTGCTACCGCGGTGGCGTCCGGGTCGGCCCGTTCGACCTCCTCGACGGGGATGCCGAGCGCTGGCCGACGTTCACCGCCCAGGCCCGCGAGGCGGGTTACACCGTCGGCTGCGCCCTGCCGCTGCGCCTGCGGCAGGAGGTCATCGGCTCGCTGCTGCTGCTCCACGCCGGCCCCGGGGTGCTGCCGGAGGCCGACGTACGGCTGGCCCAGGCGCTCGCGGACGCCGCGACCATCGGCATCCTGCATGAACAAACCATTCGCCGCAGCACGGACCTCGCAGCCCAGCTCCATATGGCGCTGCACAGCCGGATCGCGGTCGAGCAGGCCAAGGGCGTGCTGGCCGTGCGCGGACGGATGAGCGTCGACGAGGCTTTCCAGACGATGCGCAGCCACGCCCGGCACCACCAGCGGCGGCTCAGCGAAGTCGCCCGCGAAGTGATCGAGACGGGCAATCTGCCGGAGTGGGCACCCCGGCAGTCCGGTGTGACAGGCATGCCCGGGTGACCGGGGGAGGGGGAGGGCCGGACGTGAGGCGGCCCGCGGCCGTCAGGACGAGGCCCGCGGCCGTCAGGACGACTCGACCCGACGGTCACACGGCCCGCCGCCGTGCGCGTCCTGCCGCCCCTCCCGGCAGCCCCCGTCCTCGCGCCCCCTGGCCAGCGCCTCCGTCAGTGTGGGCACCGGGTCGAAGGACTGGAACAGTCCGGTCAGCCGCAGCATCCGCAAGGTCAGCGGGTGATCGCAGACCAGCCGCAGCGTCGCGCCGTGACCGCGCAGCCGCCGGTACGCGCGGCACAGCAGGGACAGGCCCGCGCAGTCGATGAACTCGACCGACCGCAGGTCGATGACGACACCGGTGACGGCACCGGAGACGGCGGTGGGTCCGGCGGCGGGTCCGGCGGAGCGGGCCGGGTGGGGTGGGCTGGTCGCGGTGTCGAGGTGTCCGCCGAGAAGTTCCACGGTGGAGATGTCGATCTCCCCGCGGAGTTCGATGACGGTGTACCCGTACGCGACCCAAGTGCGCACCAAGGGCTCCGGAGCATCGATCTCATCCGGCACTCGGGCCTCAGTGGAACTCATCGGGCTCGGTCTCCCAGATCGGCTCGGTTCGGCTAGGAGGCCGGGGTCTGGGGCCGGGCACATTCTCTTACAACAAAGGGCGGGCCCGGGGATCAAACAGGCGCTGCTTCACCCGCTTGAGTGACGGCAGGAGCGGGCGAAGCGGCTGATAGGCCGCGTGACGACGGGGGCGGGACGGAGGCCGGGCGGCGGCGCGGATGTCCTCGCTGCTCAGACCCGATGGATCGGCACGCATCGCTGCGGATCGCCGACGGGTCAGGGCCAGACCAGGCAGTACGGCTGATGTCCCGCCTCGTGCAGACGATGGCTGAAATCCTGCCATTCGTGCAGCAGTTGGTAGACGTTGTACGCGTCGCGCGGGCCGCCGCGGTCGGGGACGGTGGACCAGATGAAGGCGGCGGCGCCGACGGACTCCTCGCCGACGCCGCGCAGCGGGTCGACGACGGTCATCGGGAGCTTGACGACCGCGTAGTCGGGGTGCAGGACGACGAGTTCGAGCGGCGGGACCTTGTGCAGGGGTATGCCCTCTATGCCGGTGAGGACCATCGCGGCCATCGTCTCCGGTTTGATCTTGGTGAACATGCCGTTGCCGAGTTCGTCGCCGCCGAGTTCCTCGGGGCGCATGGAAATGGGCACTCTGGCCGCGGTCGCGCCGTCGGGCGCGCCGAAGTACTTGTAGGTGACCCCGATGCTCATGCGGCCGCCCCTGCTCGTGCTGCTCTCGGCATCACGCCGGTGGCGTCCTGAACGGGCGCGCTTGGGCACGGGGCCGTCGGTGCCCTCACCCAGTTCGCCACCGCGATGCATATCTCCACCCGACCACTCGCAGCCATGGCCGCGCAACCCGATCATCGTCTCAGAGACCTCCCCCGCGAAGCGGTCCTGAAACGCCCGGCCGTGTGTCCGCGTGAAGCTCTGACACCATGGCTTGCGTGACTTATTCGTACAGTGACCCAGTTTCGCAGACGCGCGGGGGGTGACACCCGGTAAAGCCGGCGGAGCGCGGGGTGAGCCCCGCGCCGTTTCGCCGGCCGGCGCCGCGCACCCGTCCGCCGCTGTCCGCACTGTCGTCGTCCCTACGTCTCCGCAGGTCAGGATCAAAGTGCCTTTTCCGTATGAAGCCCCAGTCTCACAGACGCTCTTCGACCGCGCGGCTCTTGTGACGCCCGGTGGCGTGAACTCTCCGGTGCGCGCGTTCCGCGCCGTGGGCGGTACGCCCCGGTTCATGGTGTCCGGCGCCGGTCCGTACCTCACCGACGCCGACGGCCGGGAGTACGTCGACCTCGTGTGCTCGTGGGGGCCGATGCTGCTCGGGCACGCGCACCCCGAGGTGATCGCGGCGGTCCAGGAGGCCGTCGCGCGCGGCACCTCCTTCGGCACGCCGGGCGAGGGCGAGGTCGCGCTCGCCGAGGAGATCGTCGCGCGGATCGAGCCCGTCGAGCAGGTGCGGCTGGTGTCGTCCGGCACCGAGGCGACCATGTCGGCGATCCGGCTCGCGCGCGGTTTCACCGGCCGCGCGAAGGTGGTCAAGTTCGCCGGCTGCTACCACGGTCACGTGGACGCGCTGCTGGCCGCGGCGGGCTCCGGGGTGGCGACCTTCGGGCTGCCGGACACCCCGGGCGTCACGGGCGCGCAGACCGGCGACACCATCGTGCTCCCGTACAACGACATCGAGGCCGTACGGGCCGCGTTCGCCGCGCACCCGGGCGAGATCGCCTGCGTGATCACCGAGGCGTCGCCGGGCAACATGGGCGTCGTACCGCCGCTGCCCGGCTTCAACCAGGGGCTCGCGGACGCCTGCCGCGCGGACGGCGCGCTCTACATCTCCGACGAGGTCATGACCGGTTTCCGGGTCTCCAAGGCCGGCTGGTACGGGATCGACGGCGTCAAGCCCGACCTGATGACCTTCGGCAAGGTCATGGGCGGCGGCTTCCCGGCGGCGGCCTTCGGCGGCCGGGCCGACGTCATGGGGCGCCTCGCCCCGGTCGGCCCCGTCTACCAGGCGGGCACCCTGTCCGGGAACCCGGTCGCGACCGCGGCGGGCCTCGCGCAGCTGAGGCTGCTGGACGACGCCGCGTACGCGAAGGTCGACGCGGCCTCCGCCGAGGTGCGCGGGCTGGTGACGCGCGCGCTCGACAAGGAGAGCGTCGCGCACCGGGTGCAGGTCGCCGGGAACATGTTCTCGGTGTTCTTCACCGACCGGGCGGTGACCGACTACGAGGGCGCGAAGGCGCAGCAGGCGTTCCGGTACACCCCGTTCTTCCACGCGATGCTCGCGGCGGGCGTCTATCTGCCGCCGTCGGCGTTCGAGTCCTGGTTCCTCTCCACGGCTCACGACGGCGCGGCGATCGAGCGCGTCGCGGCCGCGCTGCCGGGTGCCGCACGCGCCGCCGCCGAGGCGTCGGAATGATGGCGGGCATGACTGATGGCACGGGTACGGCTGACACGGGTATGGCCCATGACGACGGAGACGGCGGCGGAACCGGCAAGGGCGGCCTCCATGGCGGTGCGAGCCTCCATAGCGGTGTGAAGGGGGCGCGGGGCGAGGCCGCGGCGCCCGTCGCCGAGGTGACGACCGTCGTGCATGTGATGCGGCACGGCGAGGTGCACAACCCCGAGGGCGTGCTCTACGGGCGGCTGTCCGGCTATCACCTCTCCGAGCTGGGCCGGCAGATGGCCGACCGGGTCGCCGAGCACCTCGCCGACCGCGACATCACGTATGTCGTCGCCTCGCCGCTGGAGCGCGCGCAGGAGACCGCGACGCCGATCGCCAAGGCGCTCGGCCTGGATCTGGACGTGGACGACCGGCTGCTGGAGGCCGAGAACGTCTTCCAGGGCAAGACCTTCGGCGTCGGCGACGGCGCGCTGAAGAAGCCCGCGAACTGGAAGTACCTCACCAATCCGTTCCGCCCGTCCTGGGGCGAGCCGTACATCGACCAGGTCGTGCGGATGATGGCGGCGCTCGACGCGGCGCGCGACGCGGCGTGGGGGCACGAGGCGGTGTGCGTCTCGCACCAGCTGCCGATCTGGATCGTGCGCAGCTTCGCCGAGCGGCGGCGGCTGTGGCACGATCCGCGCAAGCGTCAGTGCACGCTCGCCTCGGTGACCAGCTTCACGTACCAGGGCGACAGAATCGTTTCGGTCGGCTACTCCGAGCCGGCCCGCGATCTGGTCCCGGCCCATCTGCTCGCGGGCGCGAAGCCTGTGAAGGGTGGGGCCAAAGGGGCGGGTGCCTAAAAACTCATTAATTATCACCGTTCCTCCGTAACCTCCCTGTTCGTCATGCCCTCTTAGTCGATGTCCATCGACAGGGAACGTGGGCATGACGAGCACGGTTGGGGTACGAATGCGCGACATCAGTCGGCGGGGACTACTGGGACTCGGAGTGGGCGCCGCGACGGCACTGGGCGTCGCGAGCTGCTCCTCGGGCCCGGCCTCGGACGGGGACAACGGCCGGGGCAAGGTCCGCAGCGGTCATAACGGGGACCAGCCGCAGGGCAAGCTGATCGGCGACGGCTCGACCGCCGACTACGGCAAGCAGCCGAACCAGCCCAAGGCGGAACGGCTGGAGCCCGGCCAGAAGCCGCCGCAGTTCGTGATCTTCTCCTGGGACGGCGCGGGGGAGGTCGGCAACGGCCTCTTCCCGCGCTTTCGCAAGCTGGCCAGGGAACACAACGCGGGGATGACGTTCTTCCTGTCCGGGCTGTACTGCCTGCCGGAGTCCAAGAAGCGGCTGTACCGGCCGCCGAACAACCCGGTCGGCGCGTCCGCCATCGGCTATCTCACCGACGCCCACATCAAGGCGACGCTGGAGAACGTCCGGCTCGCGTGGCTGGACGGGCACGAGATAGGCACCCACTTCAACGGGCACTTCTGCGGCGGCTCCGGCTCGGTCGGCAACTGGACGCCGGCCCAGTGGCAGGACGAGATCGACCAGGCCGAGTCCTTCGTCACCAAGTGGCGCACGAACACCGGCTTCAAGGACCTCGACCCGCTGCCGTTCGACTACAGCAGGGAAGTGATCGGCGGCCGGACGCCGTGCCTGCTCGGCCAGGACAACCTGCTGCCGACGGCCAGGAAGCTGGGCTGGCGCTACGACGCCAGCTCGCCCGGCGGCCGGCAGGTCTGGCCGGCGAAGAAGCTCGGCGTGTGGGACCTGCCGCTCCAGCTCGTGCCGTTCCCCGGACGCTCCTTCGAGGTGCTGTCGATGGACTACAACATGCTCGCCAACCAGTCGAAGAACGCGACCAAGAGCGACCCGCGCAACTACCCCGGCTGGGAGAAGCAGGCCAAGGGGGCCTACATCGCGGGCTTCCAGCGGGCGTACGAGTCGAACCGGGCGCCCCTCTACATAGGCAACCACTTCGAGGAGTGGAACGGCGGCATATACATGGACGCCGTCGAGGACGCGATCAAGCACATCGCCGACGACAAGCGCGAGGACGTCCGGCTGGTGTCCTTCCGGCAGTACGTCGACTGGCTGGACGCGCAGGACCCGGCGGTGCTCGCGAAGCTGCGGACCCTGGACGTGGGGCAGCGGCCGGCCGCGGGCTGGAAGTCGTTCATGGGCTCGGGGAAGGGCTCCGGAGCATAGGGCTCCGTCGGCTCCGCCGGGTGACCTGCTCGAGCTCCGCCCGGGTGACCTGCTCGAACGAGCCCTGGGACAAGGCGGTACGGATCGGGTGAGGGGGGCGCGGAAAATCGCCCGAAGGCCCATGCGAAACTTTTCACATGAGTGCCAGCCGCGCCCCTCGACGTCCCGTGACCCGCCGTCGTGCAACCGTGTCGGCCGTGGGAGCCGCGGTCGCCGCGCTGGCTCTGTCGGCCTGTGGCTCCGGGGGAGCCGACGGCGGTTCCTCCGACACCAAGTTCGTGTCGGGCCCCGGCGGCATCGACACGGTCGCCAAGGCGGACCGCACGGCCGCGCCGCTGCTGGCCGGCGAGAAGCTGGGCGGCGGCAGGATCGACCTGGCGGACTACCGGGGCAAGATCATCGTGCTCAACGTCTGGGGCTCCTGGTGCGCGCCCTGCCGGGCCGAGGCCACGAACCTGGTGAAGGTCGCCAACGAGACCAAGGCCGACGGCGTGCAGTTCGTGGGGATCAACGCGCGTGACCCCAACAAGGCGCCCGCCGTGAAGTTCGAGAAGGAATTCAAGGTTCCTTACCCGAGCCTCTACGACCCGGTGAGCAAGCAGATGCTGCGCTTCCCGAGAGGCAGCCTCAACCCGAAGGCCATCCCCTCGACGATCGTCATCGACCGGCACGGGAAGATCGCGGCGCGCACGCTCACCGCGCTGAGCGAGAAGAACCTGCGCAAAATGGTCGACCCGCTGATCGCGGAGAAGTGATCCGGTGATCGCTCTCGCCGTCGGAACCGGGGTGAACGAGACCGTCGCCTCCGGGGCGCTGCTGCTGGCACTGCCCGTGGCGATCCTCGGTGGACTGGTCTCCTTCTTCTCGCCGTGCGTCCTGCCGCTGGTGCCGGGATATCTGTCCTACGTCACCGGAATCAGCGGCAGCGACCTGGCCGAGGCCAAGCGGGGCCGGATGGTCGCGGGGGCGTCGCTGTTCGTCCTGGGCTTCACGGCCGTCTTCGTCTCGTACGGGGCGCTGTTCGGCAACTTCGGGCTGACGCTCGAAGAGCACAAGCAGACGATCTCCCGAGTGCTCGGGGCCGTCACCATCCTGCTGGGCCTCGCGTTCATGGGCGTCCTGGGCGGCTTCACCCAGCGCGAGTTCCGTTTCCACAAGAAGCCCACGATGGGGCTGCTGGGCGCGCCGGTGCTGGGCGTCCTGTTCGGTATCGGCTGGACGCCGTGCATCGGCCCGACGCTCGGCGCGGTGCTCTCGCTGTCGATGAACGACGCGAGCGCGGGACGCGGCTCGGTGCTCATGGTCGCGTACTGCGTCGGGCTCGGGCTTCCCTTCATACTGGCCGCGGTCGCCTTCCGACGGGCGCTCGGCGCCTTCGGCTGGGTCAAGCGGCACTACGTCTGGGTCATGCGGATCGGCGGCCTGATGCTGATCGCGGTCGGCGTGCTGCTCGTCACAGGAATCTGGGACAGCATCGTCGCCGACATGCAGGTCTGGGCGTCCAACTTCACCCCGGGAATCTGATCCATGGCCAAGACCGACACTGACAGCACCTCCGGCGCGACACCCGGGAGCGAACCGGGGAGCGAACCCGGCGCGGAATCCGGCACGCGACCGGAATCCGGCACGCGACCGGAATCCGGCACGCGACCGGAATCCGGCACGCGACCGGAATCCGGCACGCACCCGGAATCCGGCACGCACCCGGAAACCGGCTCGGGCTCCGGGGCCGAGGCGGGCACCGAGTCCGAGTCCGGCACCGCCACCGCCACCAGCCGGCACACCGGCAACGACCACGGATTCGGCGTGGCCGGCTCCAAGCTCTCCACGGCTCCGTCCGACGAGAGCGGCCAAGCCGTCCCCGGCTCGTTCGGCGGCGTCCGGCGGCCCGGCCTGGCCGGGCGGCTGAGCTGGCTCGGCCGCGAGACCGTCGGCTGGGTCCGCTGGTTCTGGCGGCAGCTCACCTCGATGCGCGTCGCGCTGATGCTGCTCTTCCTGCTGTCGCTCGCCGCGATCCCCGGTTCGCTGGTGCCGCAGACGAACGTCGACGCGGTCAAGGCCGAGGCGTTCAAGAAGACGCACCAGGCGGTCACCCCGCTCTACGAGAAGCTGCAGATGTTCGACGTCTACAGCTCGGTGTGGTTCTCGGCGATCTACATCCTGCTGTTCATCTCCCTCATCGGCTGCATCGTGCCGCGGAGCTGGCAGTTCGTCGGACAGCTGCGCGGCCGGCCGCCGGTCGCGCCGCGCCGGCTCGACCGGCTGCCCGCCTATACGACCTGGCGCACCGAGGCCGATCCCGGACAGGCGCTGTCCGCCGCGCACGCCCTGCTCAAGCGCAAGCGCTTCCGGGTCGACCCGGCGCCGGAGGGCGGCGACGCGGTCGCGGCCGAGAAGGGCTACCTGCGCGAGACGGGCAACCTCGCCTTCCATATCGCGCTCATCGTGATGCTGATCGCCTTCGCGGTCGGGCAGCTGTGGAAGTCCGAGGGCGGCAAGCTGATCGTCGAGGGCGACGGCTTCAGCAACACGCTGACCCAGTACGACGACTTCAAGTCCGGCAGTCTCTTCGACGACGACGACCTCGACCCCTTCGGCTTCTCGCTGGACGGCTTCGACGCGGACTACGAGCGGACCGGCCCGGAGAAGGCCACCCCGCGCACCTTCCGCGCCCACGTCACCTACTGGAAGGGCGCCGACGGCAAGCCGAAGAAGTCCTCGATCGAGGTGAACGAGCCGCTGGAGGCCGACGGCTCGAAGGTCTACCTCATCGGGCACGGCTACGCCCCGGTCGTCACCATCAAGGACGGGCAGGGAGACGTCGTCTACGACAAGGACGCCGTCGCCTTCCTGCCGCAGGACGGCAAGAACCTCACGTCCTCCGGTGTGGTCAAGGTCCCCGACTACCGGGACAAGAACGGCGAGAAGGACCAGCTCGGGCTGCAGGGCTTCTTCATGCCGACGTACGTACCGGGCAGCGGCCAGATGGCCTCGCAGTTCCCGGCCCTGGACAACCCCGCGCTGTTCCTGACCGCCTTTCACGGCTCACTGGGCATCGACGGCGGCACGCCGCAGAACGTCTACAAGCTCGACACCTCGCGGATGAAGCAGTTCAAGGACGGCCAGGGCGGCAAGTTCAAGCAGATGCTGACCCCCGGCAAGACCATGACGCTGCCGAACGGCGCGGGCACGGTGAAGTTCGAGGGCGTCAGGACCTGGGCCAGCTTCCAGGTCACCCACCAGCCGGGCAACGGCTTCGCGCTCGGCGGCGCGGCCACCGCGGTGGCCGGCCTGGCCGGCTCGCTGTTCATCCAGCGCCGCCGGGTGTGGGTGCGGGCGGTACGGGCCGAGGACGGGCGTACGGTCATCGAGATGGCCGGTCTCGGCCGCAGCGAGTCGGCCAAGCTGCCGGAGGAGCTGGGCGACCTGGCCTTCGCGCTGCAGTCGCACGCGCCCCCGGCGGCGGAGGGCGAATCCGCGGAGGATTCCGCGGAGGAACCCGCGGAGGAATCCGCGGAGGGGGCCGCGAAGGAACCCGCCGCCGTACCCGCGCAGGGACACGCCGGCGACCCCGCCGACGAACCCGCAGACACCGATCATCCTGTTGATCCTTCCGAAGGAGCGCGCGCGTGAATATCGCGGCCGCAGCCAACGAGAACATGGCCCAGACCAGCAATGTGCTGATCTATTCGGCGATGGCGGTCTACACCCTTGCTTTCTTCGCGCTGATCGCGGAGTGGGCGCTGGGCAGCCGCAGCAAGGTCGGCCGCACGGCGTCCGCCCTCACCGGCGACGCCGCCGCGACGGCCGCGGCGGGCACGGTCAAGGTCGACGTCGCCCACAAGGGCGGCGGCGCGGCCGTTCTGGAGCGGCCTAAGATCATCACCCGGTCGGCGGCCGGCAGCCGCGACGTACCGGACGGGCCGGGCGCGGCGGGCAGCAGCGAGAAGGGCGAGCTGTACGGCCGGATCGCGATCTCGCTGACCGTCCTCGCCTTCCTGATCCACGCGGGCGGGGTGCTGACCCGCGCCCTGTCGGTGGAGCGCGCCCCCTGGGGCAATATGTACGAGTTCTCCACCACCTTCGCGATGGTGGCCGTCGGGTCGTACCTCACCCTCTTCGCGCTGAAGAAGAACGTGCGCTGGATGGGTCTGCCGCTCGTCGCCACGGTGCTCCTCGACCTCGGCCTCGCCGTCACCGTCTTGTACACCGAGAGCGACCAGCTGGTTCCCGCGCTCGACTCGTACTGGCTCTGGATCCACGTCTCCACCGCGATCATCTGCGGTGCGGTGTTCTACATCGGCGCGGTCGGCACGCTGCTCTACCTCTTCCGGGACAACTACGAGGCCAAGCTCGCGGATCCGTCCGGCAAGCAGCCCGGCGCGTTCGCCACGTCGGTCCTGGAGCGGCTGCCCGCCGCCGCGAGCCTGGACAAGTTCTCGTACCGGATCAACGCGCTGGTCTTCCCGCTGTGGACCTTCACGATCATCGCGGGCGCGATCTGGGCCGGCGACGCCTGGGGCCGCTACTGGGGCTGGGACCCGAAGGAGACCTGGGCGTTCATCACCTGGGTCGCCTACGCGTGCTACCTGCACGCCCGCGCCACCGCCGGCTGGAAGGGCCGCAAGGCCGCCTACCTGGCGCTGATCGCCTTCGGCTGCTGGATCTTCAACTACTACGGCGTCAACATCTTCATCAACGGCAAGCACTCCTACGCGGGAGTCTGACCAGCGCGGAACCGCTCAGCGGCCCGCCCGCTCCACCGCTCCACCCGGCCCCGCCGGGCCTGCCGACGGCAGCCCCGGCGGGGCCGTCGCGTACGGCCGCTCGTCCGGCAGCAGCCGGGCCGCCGTGTCGAGGTCGCCCTGCCGCACCAGCTCGTGGATCTCGCGGGCCCGCCTGGTGACGTCGGTGATCGACACGGTCCACTCGTCCGCGTACCGCCGGGACGCCTCGCCCGACAGGCCGAGCTGGAGCGACCGGTGCGGCAGCGCCCGCAAGCGCAGGTCGCGCTCCGGATCCCACTGCACGCGCGCGGGCGCGGCCTTCAGCTCCCGCTTCCAGGCGCGCTGGTCCGGGTGAGCGGCGCGGTCGTAGTGCGACAGGCACGCGTTGCGCAGCGCCCAGTCGAAGCCGGAACGGTCGATCTCGATCGCCAGCACGCACTCCTGGTCAGGCTTGGTCGCCCAGCCGCAGCGGTACATCATCCACAGGAACGAGGGCTTGATCCACGTCATCCGCTCCCGCTTCCAGACGGCCGGGAAACGGCCGTCGCGCGCGGCCGGGCCGCCGATGCCGGGGGTGTACGCCTGGTAGACGGTGATCGTCGTCTCGGTGTGGACCGCTCTGATCCGGCGGTACGGCTCGCCCGCGGGGCCCGGCTGGGGCGGCGGCTCGCCCGCGGGGCCCCGCTCATGCGGCGGCTCAGCGGTGCGGCCCGGCTCGTCCGGCGGTTCGCCCACGGGGCGCGGCTCGTTCATGGAGCACAGCTTGCGGTGGCCACAGCCCCGCCCGCGATCGAATTACGGCCGGGGCGGTCCGGGCGGGCCGAACGGGGCCTCCCCGCGGGAGGGGCCTCGGCAGCGGTCAGGACGTCGGCGGAGGGGTGTCCTCCGGGCCGTTCTCGCGGCGCTTGATCTCGTCCTCGCGGCGGCGCAGGTCCGCTTCCCACTCCTTGAGGCGGGCGTCGTCCTCCGGGGCGTCGTCCTCCGCGGGGGCGGGCGTGTCGCCGCCGTTCCCGTCGCCCTTTTTCAGCGACTTGAGGAAATCGGGGTTGTCGTCCGGCGCGACCCACTGCTGCCGGCGGCCCCTGACACCGCCGGCGCCGGGCGCGTACGAGCCGCCGCCGGCGACGGTCCTGCGCGGGCGGCCGACCGCGAGCCAGGCGATCGGGCCGAGGAGGACCTCGCCGAAGAGCAGGATGATGATGACCCAGACCACCTTCGGCAGCTTGCGCACCTCCTTCTCGGGGGTGTTCAAGCAGTCGATGAAGGTGTAGATCCACAGGGCCAGGACCAGCAGGAAGGGCAGATACCTGAGCATGGTGGAGCGGTCCCCCAAAAGCGGCGTTCGGGCCCGGCGCGGACCCGGTGACAGGTCCAGCGTAGAGGGTGCCCGATACTTGGGCTTATGGCATACGACGATCTCCGCTCGTTCCTGCGTGCGCTGGAGCGCGATGGTGAGCTCAAGCGCATCAAGGCCGAAGTCGATCCGTATCTGGAGGTCGCCGAGATCGTCGACCGGGTCAACAAGGCCGGGGGTCCCGCGCTGCTCTTCGAGAACGTGAAGGGCTCCGCGATGCCGCTGGCCATGAATGTCTTCGGCACCGACCGCAGGCTGCTCAAGTCGCTGGGGCTCACGTCCTACGACGAGATCAGCAAGCAGATCGCCGGGCTGCTCAAGCCCGAGCTGCCGCAGGGCTTCATGGGGGTCAGGGAGGCGTTCGGCAAGCTGGCCGGGATGACGCATGTGCCGCCGAAGAAGGTCAAGGACGCGCCCGTCCACGAGGTCGTGCTGACCGGCGACGACGTCGACCTCGACCTGCTGCCCGCACTGTTCACCTGGCCGCGGGACGGCGGGTCGTTCTTCAACCTCGGGCTGACGCACACCAAGCACCCGGAGACGGGCGTGCGCAACCTCGGCCTCTACCGGTTGCAGCGCCACGACAAGCGCACCATCGGGATGCACTGGCAGATCCACAAGGACAGCCGCAACCACTACGCCGTGGCCGCCAAGCGCGGCGAGCGGCTGCCGGTCGCCATCGCCTTCGGCGCGCCGCCCGCCGTGACGTACGCCGCCACCGCCCCGCTGCCCGGCGACATCGACGAGTACCTCTTCGCGGGCTTCGTGCAGGGCAAGCGGGTCGAGATGGTGGACTGCAAGACGGTGCCGCTCCAGGTCCCGGCGCAGGCCGAGGTCGTCATCGAGGGCTGGCTGGAGCCGGGGCAGACGCTGCCCGAGGGGCCGTACGGCGACCACACCGGCTTCTACACGCCGCAGGAGCCGTTCCCCGCGCTGACCATCGACTGCGTGACGATGCGCAAGCGCCCGCTGCTCCAGTCGATCGTCGTCGGCCGGCCGCCGACCGAGGACGGGCCGCTGGGACGGGCGACGGAACGGTTCTTCCTGCCGCTGCTCAAGATCATCATCCCGGACATCGTGGACTACCATCTGCCCGAGTCGGGCGGGTTCCACAACTGCGCGATCGTCTCGATCGACAAGAAGTACCCGAAACACGCGCAGAAGGTCATGCATGCGATCTGGGGCGCGCACATGATGTCGCTGACGAAGTTGATCATCGTGGTGGACGCGGACTGCGATGTGCACGATCTGCACGAGGTGTCCTGGCGGGCGCTGGGCAACACCGACTACGCGCGCGACCTCACCGTCGTCGAGGGGCCGGTCGATCACCTCGACCACGCCTCGTACCAGCAGTTCTGGGGCGGCAAGGCCGGGATCGACGCGACGGCGAAGCTGCCCGAGGAGGGGTACACCCGGGACGGCGGCTGGCCCGGGATGGTCCAGTCCGACCCGGATACGGCGGCGACGGTCGACCGCCGCTGGAAGGAGTACGGCCTGTGAGCGCCGCCGAAGGAATCATCGGGCCCGGCCCGGCGGAGTCCAGCGGCAAGGTGAAAGCCTTCCTGCGGCTCGTGATGATCGAGCACTCGGTCTTCGCGCTGCCCTTCGCCTACATCGCCTCGCTGACCGCGATGTTCCGCTGGGACGGGAACATCCACTGGGGCCGGCTGCTGCTGGTCACCATCGCGATGGTCGGCCTGCGCACCTTCGCGATGGCCTGCAACCGGATCATCGACCGCGAGATCGACGCCCGCAACCCGCGCACCGAGGGCCGCGAACTGGTCACCGGCGCGGTCTCGGTGCGGTCCGCGTGGACCGGCGCGCTGGTCGCCGTCGTCGCCTTCCTCGGCGCGGCGGCGCTGCTCAACCCGCTGTGCCTGGCGCTGGCGCCGATCGCCGTCATCCCGATGGTGGTCTATCCGTACGGCAAGCGGTTCACCCACTTCCCGCACGCCATCCTCGGTCTCGCGCAGGCGATGGGCCCGATCGGCGCGTGGATCGCGGTGACCGGGAGCTGGTCGTGGGAAGCGGTGATCCTCGGGCTCGCGGTGGGCGTCTGGATCGGCGGCTTCGACCTGATCTTCGGCTCGCAGGACGTGGCGGCCGACCGCGCGGGGGGCGTGAAGTCCGTTCCGGCGCGCTTCGGCGTGCCGGCCGCGCTGTACGGGGCGCGCGCCTGCCATGTCGTCACGACGCTGCTGCTCGGCTGGTACGCCGTGGCCACCGACGCGGGGGTGTTCTTCTGGACCGGCCTGCTGATCGTCGTGGCCGCGTTCCTGTACGAGCACACGATCGTCAAGCCGCATGACCTCTCCCGGCTGAACCGGGCCTTCTTCCAGGTCAACGGCTTCATCGGGATCGCGCTCTTCCTCTGCGCGCTGCTGGACCTGCTGGTGCGCGGCCTCAGCGTGTGAGGCGTGGCCTCAGTGTGTGGCGCGGCCTCAGCGTGTGAGCCGCGAGGCAGCGGGCGCGCGCCGCTCGCGGTAGAGGAACGCCGCCAGCACGCCGCCGATCAGCCCGAACAAATGGCCCTGCCAGGAGACGCCCTCGGCGGTCGGCAGCACGCCCCACAGGATCGAGCCGTACCCGGCGGCGACCAGCACGCCGATGCCTATGTCGAGCGGCTCGCGGTCCAGGAAGCCGCGTATCAGCAGGAAGCCGAAGAGGCCGAAGACCACCCCGGAGGCCCCGGCGGTGTTGCTGCCGGCCGGCGCGATCAGCCAGACGCCCAGCCCCGCGGTCGCCATGATGACCAGAGCGGCCCCGAGGAAGCGGAGCACGCCGCCGCGCAGGGCGGCCAGGAAGCCGAGCACGAACAGCGGCACGGAGTTGGCCGCCAGATGCTCGAAGCCGAAGTGCGTGAACGCGGACGGGAAGACGTCGATCAGCTCGCCGGCCCGGCGCGGCTCGACGCCGAAGGTGTCCAGGGCGTGGCCCGTCGCGTAGTCGACCGCTTCGAGCAGCCAGAGCAGCCCGAGCCAGACCAGCATGACGCCGGCGGCCGCCTTGGCGGCGCTCGGCCGGTCCCGGACACGGCCCCGGCCGCCGCGCCGCGCGTGCGCCGGACCCTTGTCGGCCCAGCCCGGTGTCGTCGGTTCGTATGCCACGTGGTCCTCCGTAGCTCGGGCGTCGCCGGTCGGCGTGCGGGGAGCCTGCCGCGGGCTTCGCCCCGAACACACTCCTGTCACCTGATAACGGCCGCGGTATGCCCGTCGGTTCCGCCGGATAAGGTCGGGGGATGGAGAGCGGCGAAGTCAGCACGGACGCAGCGGGCGCGCAGCGGCGCCGGCCGTGGGTGGTCGGCGTCTCCGGCGCCTCGGGAACGCCGTACGCGGCCTCGGTGCTGCGCGCGCTGCTGCTGGCCGGCGAGGCGGTGGACCTGGTGATCAGCCGGGCCTCCCGGCTGACGCTGCTGGACGAGACCGGCATCGCCTTCCGGGACGCGCACTGGCGCGAGGACCTGCGCGGCTGGCTGGCGCGCGGCGCGGACGGCAGGCCGGAGACCTTCGACATCGGGCTCGCGGACCTGGCCGGGGTACGGCACTGGGCTGCCGGGGATCTGGCGGCCGGGCCGTCGTCGGGCTCGTACCCGGTGAAGGGGATGCTGATCGTCCCGGCGAGCACGGCCGGCGTGGCCGGGGTGGCGCTGGGGCTGTCGAAGGACCTTTTGCAGCGGGCCGCGAGCGTGACGCTCAAGGAGCGGCGGAAGCTGGTGGTCGTGGTGCGGGAGACCCCGCTGAACGGCCAGACGCTGCGGCATCTGGTGACGCTGGACGCGGCGGGCGCCGTGGTGCTGCCCGCCTCGCCGGCGTTCTACGCGGGTGCGACGCACATCCAGGATCTGGTGGACTTCGTCGCGGGGCGGGCGCTGGACGCGGCGGGGGTGCCGCATCAGCTGTACCGCAGGTGGGAGGGAGAGCTCGGTGGCGGCTCCCGGTCCGCTGAAGCCGGTTAGCGCTCAGTGCCCGGTGTTCGGGGCGTCCGGTGTTCGGGGCGCCCGGTGTTCGGGGCGCCCGGTGTTCGGGTCAGCGCTTCTTCGCGCGGCCGAGGCGGGACTTCACGCCGGGATGTTGACAGAATCGCAGGCAAACGGACCCTGTATGCCTTAGATTCTACATGTAAAACTCGGAAACGCTGAAAGATTGGAAGGCTCCAGGCGTATGGACGCGGTGGACAGGCAGCTCATCCAGGCCCTTCGGGAGAACGGCAGAGCCTCGTACGCGGAGCTGGGCCGGCTCGTCGGCCTCTCCGGGCCGAGCGTCACGGACCGGATCAACCGCCTGGAGGCGGCCGGTGTGGTCACCGGCTACCGCGCGACCGTCGACTCCGCCTCGCTCGGTCTCGGCGTCACCGCGCTGATCGGCATCCAGCTCTCCGACGCGGCCGACCACGAGGACGTCGCGCGGCGGCTGCGCGACCTCGCGGAGATCGAGGACTGCTGGTTCATCGCCGGCGACGACTCGTACATGCTCAAGGTGCGGGTCGGGAACGTGGACGGCCTGGAGAGCACCATCCGCCGGCTGTCCGGCACCCGGGGCGTCTCGCGGACCCGTACCACCGTCGTGCTCTCCACCAAGTGGGAGAACCGGGTGGGCGAGCTTCCCGAGGAGCCGTAGATCCAGCGGGAAACAGGACCTGGGGGGTGCCCGGCGGCCAAAAGCCGGGAGAGTACGCTCGGCGAGGCCTGATTGGTAGACATATGGGAGGCAGCCGGATGGACGCGGGACTCAAGCGCGAGCTGGAGGAGAAGGTCCATGCCGGGGAGCGACTCTCCCGCGAGGACGGCATCGCCCTCTACGAGACCGACGACCTGGCCTGGCTGGGCGGCCTCGCACACGAGGTGCGGACGCGGAAGAACGGCGACGTCGTCCACTTCAACGTCAACCGGCACCTCAACATGACGAACGTGTGCACCGCGTCATGCGCCTACTGCTCGTTCCAGCGCAAGCCGGGCGAGAAGGACGCGTACACGATGCGCATCGAGGAGGCCGTCCGGCTCGCGCAGGCGATGCGGGGCGAGAACCTCACCGAGCTGCACATCGTCAACGGGCTGCACCCGACGCTGCCGTGGCGCTACTACCCGCGCTCGCTCAAGGCGCTCAAGGAGGCTCTCCCCGAGGTCTCCCTGAAGGCCTTCACCGCGACCGAGATCCACCACTTCGAGACGATCTCCAAGCTCAGCGCCTCCGAGATCCTCGACGAGCTGATCGAGGCCGGGCTGGAGTCGCTGACCGGCGGCGGCGCCGAGATCTTCGACTGGGAGGTCCGGCAGCACATCGTCGACCACGCCACCCACTGGGAGGACTGGTCGCGCATCCACCGGCTCGCCCATGAAAAGGGTCTCAAGACCCCGGCGACGATGCTCTACGGCCACATCGAGGAGCCCCGGCACCGGGTCGACCACGTGATGCGGCTGCGCGAGATGCAGGACGAGACCGGCGGTTTCCAGGTCTTCATCCCGCTGCGCTACCAGCACGACTTCCAGGACATGAAGGACGGCAAGGTCCGTAACCGGCTCCAGGCGCGGACGACGATGGCCAGCGGCGCGGACGCGCTCAAGACCTTCGCCGTCTCCCGGCTGATGTTCGACAACGTGCCGCATGTGAAGGCCTTCTGGGTCATGCACGGCCTGGCCACCACGCAGCTCGCGCTCAACTTCGGCGCGGACGACATGGACGGCTCCATCGTGGAGTACAAGATCACCCACGACGCGGACGACTTCGGCACGCCGGACAAGCTGACCCGTCAGGACCTGCTCGACCTGATCAGGGAAGCGGGCTTCCGGCCGATCGAGCGCAACACCCGCTACGAGACCATCCGCGAGTACCCGGGCCCCGACCTGGAGCTTCGCGAGTCCCCGCAGGCCATGCGCGTCTGACGCTCCCGGGCGTCCGCGAGGGTCCTGGGCGTCCGCGAGGGCCCCGCGTCTCCCCGAAGGCCCCGGCGGGCCGGTTCGTCCGGCCCGCCGGGGCCCTCGCGCGTCCGGGCGGCGGGCCCCGGCTTCCAGTGCCGCTGACTTGATCCGAAATGCGACGTGCTTCACTGGATGGGCAGTACTTCCGGGAGAAAGAAGAATTCGCCGTGTCCCTCAAGCCGAGCGCCACGTTCCGGTACACCACGATGCGGCTGGCCGTCTTCGTCGGCTGTTTCCTGGCCGTTCTGGTCCTGGTCCGTCTGGAAGTGCTGCCCTCCGGTTTCGGCGACTCGAACCTGATGTGGGTGGTGCTGCTGGCGCTGGTGCTCTCCGCGCCGCTCAGCTTCATCCTGTTGCGCAAGCAGCGCGACGCGATGTCCGAGTCGCTCGTCGAGCGGGTGGACCGCACCAAGCAGCGGTTCGCGGAGAACCGCAGCCAGGAAGACGGCGCCAACGACGCCGCCGCCCGCTCCCAGGGCTGAGACGTACGCCGGGCGTCGCGCCCCGTACGCGCCGCCCGCCCGCGTAACGCTCGTCACATCACACCCGCACCCCATCCTGGAGCTCCCGCTCCACGGTGGGGATTTGGCATTTTCCGGGCATCGCGCGGCCGTCGGCGGAACGGCTGCCCCAAAGGACGCCTTTGATGTTCTGAAAGTACAAGTGTTAACGTGTTCGACGTGATGACAGCAGCAGCGCCCCGTAACGCCATGAGCGTCCTGCTCGTGGCGCGCCTGCATGTCGATCTCTGCCGCTGTATGTCCGCGGCCTGTTGCCGCGTCTGAGCGACCAGCAGCGGTGTCGCCCCCGGTGTGAGTGCCGGCTCCGGTTCGGCCGGGCCCCGCACCCCCTTCGGGCCCGCCGCACCCCGTTCCCCCGTGTCTCCTTGACTGCCGGAGTGTGCCCGTGTCCACGCAAGCGCCTGCCGAGAAGCCCACCGGCTTCCGGATGCCCAAGGTCCCGTTCTGGGCCCAGATCCTGACCGGTCTGGTGCTCGGTGTGCTGCTCGGCTGGGTCGCCAAGAGCGGTGACGTCGGCTGGCTCAAGGACACCCTGGAACAGGTCGGCAACATCTTCATCCAGCTGCTGAAGCTGGCCGTCGCCCCGCTGGTCTTCTTCGCGATCCTGGTGTCGATCACCAACCTGCGGCAGGTCAACAACGCCGCCCGGCTGGCGACCAGGACGCTGCTCTGGTTCATGATCACCTCGCTGATCGCGGTCGCCATCGGACTCGCGATCGGCCTGCTCACCAACCCGGGCTCCGGCACCGGCCTGACCCCCAAGGACGGGGCCAAGCCCAAGGACGCCGGCTCCTGGATCGACTTCATCACCGGCATCGTGCCGACCGACATCATCACGCCGTTCACCCAGCTGAACGTCCTGCAGATCGTCTTCATGGCCGCCGTCGCCGGCATCGCGGCCCTCCAGCTCGGCAAGAAGGCCGAGCCGGTCCTCGTCATCAGCCGCTCCGTACTGGAACTGCTCCAGAAGGCGCTGTGGTGGGTCATCCGGCTCGCCCCGATCGGCACCGTCGGCCTCATCGGCTTCGCCATCGCCGACTACGGCTGGGACCTGATCGCCAAGTACGCGACCTTCACCGCCGACATCTACATCGGCTGCGCCCTGGTGATGTTCGGCGTCTACCCGCTGCTGCTCTGGACGGTCGCCAAGGTCAACCCGGTCCAGTTCTTCCGGGGCGCCTGGCCCGCGATCCAGCTCGCCTTCGTCTCGCGCTCCTCGGTGGGCACCATGCCGGTCACCCAGAAGGTGACCGAGCGCCTCGGCGTGCCGAAGGAGTACGCCTCCTTCGCGGTGCCGTTCGGCTCCACCACCAAGATGGACGGCTGCGCCTCGATCTACCCGGCGATCGCCGCGATCTTCATCGCGCAGATCTTCGACGTCCAGCTCGGCGTCGGCGACTACCTGCTGATCGCCTTCGTCTCGGTGATCGGCTCGGCGGCCACCGCCGGTCTGACCGGCGCGACCGTGATGCTCACGCTGACCCTCTCCACGCTGGGCCTGCCGCTGGAGGGCGTCGGTCTGCTGATGGCCATCGACCCGATCCTGGACATGATGCGCACCGCGACCAACGTCGCCGGCCAGGTCGTATGCACGTTGCTCGTGGCCGCACGAGAGGGAATCCTCGATCGCGACAAGTTCAACAGTGTCCACGGGGGCCTGGAGTTGGGCGACCCGGTTGACACGGCGAAGGTTGCCGTAGCCGCGTAGGCACCATGCAGAAGATCCCCTCAGCAGAGCTGCTGGGGGGATCTTCTGCACTTCGCTACAAGGCCGGCCGTTCCCCGTTTTCGAGGTACCGCGCGTGTGCTCTGTTCCGGGCAGCGACGGCGTGCTTCATGCGGCGCACGAGCCTGGGAATCAAGAGCTGGTCGAGGGCCTCGATGCGTGACCGGGACGGAATTCTCAACTCCTCTGCATTCCGTCGATTGGCTGGGGCTGCGCAGATTGCGGCGACTCGGGAACAGCACCTCTTGCACAATCGCTTGACACCGATCAGACGAGGCAGATCACGCTTCCGGAGACTCCGGCTCTGCGCCGACCGGGGTGACCTTGATGGAGTCGATCTCCGGCGGTTTCTTGCGGCCTCTGCCGACGCTGAATACCTCCACGTGCTTGATCGCTGAGGCGACGATGGCACGGCGGCGTTCAAGGTTCTGCATGTCCTCGTCCCGCCACACCGCGAGTGCGTCGGTTTCGGTGCGCGACTCCCTGACCACGGAGGCGGCTGTGCGAGTATGGAGCGCTTGCAGTTCGGCGCGGAGGTGTTTCAAGGAGTCGAAATAGTCCTCATCCTCCATCTCGTCTGCCTTCCAGCGGTTTCGCAGGCCCCGGATTCGCTCCTCCAAGATCTTGATCTCACCCGAAAGGTCTTCCGAGGGGGCCGTCTGGGGTTTGGGCATGCGCTTCGCCAAGGCAGCTTCCACCACTTCGTTCAGGCGCTCCTCGATCCACGCATAGGAGCGGCTGACCTTTCCGCATCCCAGCTCGCCATGAGCCCCGACCTGGCCGGAGTGACAGAAACTCCGACGGAACGTGCGCCCCAGGATGGTGGCCCACTGAATCCGCATGGTCGAGCCGCAGTGACCGCACTTCAGGAAACCCGAGTAGAGGTGCTTCCTCTTCCCGGAGCCCTTTTTTGCGGGCGTGGATCGGACATTGAGGATGGTCTGAACGTTCTCCCATTCCTCCCGCGTGAGTGGGTGCGGGTAGATGCTGTCTCCGATGTCCTGGCCCTTGTAGGAGACAATGCCGCCCAAGCGTTCCGAGCGGTAGACCCGCTTGACCTTCTGGATTGCCCACGCTGTCTCGCCGCCGGAACTTCGCGAGCCATGCTCGTTCCACGCTCGTGCTACATCGCCGGGTGTCTTCTGGTCCATCAGCATCCGGTAGCCGAGTCGGATCAACTCCAGCTCATCGGGTACCACCCGTCGAAAATTCGACCCCGGCTCGAAGCCGAACACGCGCGGGCCGCCAGCATGCGGCTTGCCCTTCTCCCGCCGCTGGAGCAGCGAACTGTTGATGCGCTCCGACATACGCTCGGTCTCTTGCTGGGCCACGGCTCCTTTGATCGTGAGGATCATGCGGCCGTTGGCTGTGGCGGTGTCCTCGCCCTCCGTCGTGGCAAACGCAAAGCCGTGCTCTTGCTGCTGCTCAAGAAAGTTCGTCAGCTCGGCAATGCGCCGTGTGAGGCGGTCGATGGAGTAGACCACGACCGCGTCGATCAACCCGTCTCGGGCATCGCGCAGCATCTCCGTGTACTCCGGACGCTGCCTCTTGCTCGTAGTGGACGCCGAAATGTCGTTCTCCGGGTAGATCTTGAGTACGCCCCACCCGAGCCGTTCGCACAGCTCGCGGCAGGCTTTCTCCTGCCGCTGGATGCCGAGTTCCTGCCCCTTGCGGTCCTTGCTGATGCGGACGTAGATCCCCACGCGCTTCGGCTTGGCCACGGTCTGTCCCCTCCGTAGTCGTCCCGCATTGAGCAACGTACATACTCAAGGAACGGTTACGGGCATAGCCGGTCAAATGCTCATCCCTCATCGTCTCGGCCCGGGAGAAGATCCTGGACCACGACATGTACAACGCGGCCACCTCCTCGCCGATCGAGGACTTCGTCGGTGACGACTCGGCGACGGACGACGGTTCCGCGAACGGCGGCGGTGACGGCGGCGGGACCAACGACGGTGACGGCGGCGGGACCGATGGCGGTAACGGCGGCGACGGTGACGCCGGGGACGGCCCCGTCGGGGACCTGCCCTCGCAGCGCGAGCCGGAGCTCGTCAAAGCCTGACGGAAACAGCCGCTTTCGCACCGACCTGACGGCTGATCGATTCAAGGCTTGAACGATCGCAGCGCCGAACGCCCCTTCGCACCGTAGACTTACTTCCGAGTAAGGCTGCGGTGCGAAGGGGCTTTTCGGTGCGAAGGGGCTTTTGTCGTGAGTGCGGTGAAGAGCAAGCGGGTGCCTCGGGCGGTACGCGAGCAGCAGATGCTGGACGCGGCCGTACGGACCTTCGCGGTGCGCGGTTACCGCGCGGCCTCGATGGATGACATCGCCGAGCTGGCGGGCGTCTCCAAGCCGCTCGTCTATCTCTATCTGAACTCCAAGGAAGAGCTGTTCAGCGCTTGTATCCGGCGGGAGTCGGCGGCGCTGATCAGCGCGGTCCGGGCGGCGGCCGAACCGGGCCTCGCCGAGGGCTTCCCCGCCGACCGGCAGCTGTGGAACGGGCTGCGCGGCTTCTTCGCGCACACCGCGGAGCACCCGAACTCCTGGGCGGTGCTGCACCAGCAGGCCCGTACCCAGGGTGAGCCCTTCGCGTGCGAGGTCGCCGTGATGCGCGCGGAGCTCGTCGATCTGGTGACCCAACTGATCGCGGCGGCGGCCCGGGAGGCCGACTGCGACCGGGAACTGGCCGAGCGGGAGGTCTCCGGGCTCGCGCACGCGCTGGTGGGAGCGGCCGAGTCGCTGACCGAGTGGGCCGGCGAGGCGGAGGGGCAGGGCCCCTCCGCCAAGGAGACGGCGCTTACTCTGATGAATTTCGCGTGGGCGGGGCTGGAGAGCCTGATGAGCGGGCGGCGCTGGTCTCCGGGGCAGTAGGGGGCCGGGGTCCGGCCTTCCGGCGCGCGCCTGTCCGGTGCCGCGCCCGCCGCGTTCCTGTGCCTGCGGTGTCCTCGATCTCCTCAGCCTCGGCCGGGGAATGCCCCCACCGGGCCGAATCGAGCCCTCCCCCAGCCTTGGCTGGGAGGTGCCCTCGCGGGCTAAATTCAGCCCGTTGGGGGCACCTCCCGGACGAAGTCTGGGGGAGATTGAGGACACCCGTCCACCCGGCGGAACTGGTCGACCATCGCGGTCGCCCGCTTAGACCGGCCGTACGGTCCCCGACAAGTGGAGCCGCGAGCCGCCCTCGCCCGAACCACCGCGGCCCCCGCCGCCATCGCCGCCACCGCGCAGCTGAAACGTCGCGCCCTCGTCCGAGTACGAGGCCGCGTACGCGACCGTGGCCGGAAGCAGCACCGGGGCCCTGAAGTTCGCGCGGATGCGGACCGCGTCGCCGACCGCCGGGGCGGCTTCGGCGACGCAGCGGGCGAGGGTCCACATGCCGTGCGCGATGGCGCGCGGGAAGCCGAGGGGCTTCGCGGTGAGCGGGTAGAGGTGGATCGGGTTGTAGTCGCCGGAGACGGCGGCGTGCCGGCGGCCCAGGTTCGCGGGCAGCTCCCAGGTCGCGCGCACCGGCAGCGCGGGTTCCTCCGGCAGGGGGCGGCGGGCGGTCGCCGCGGGCGCAGGCGTGGCCGGTGTGCGGTATCCGGGCGGGGTGCGGGGCGCAGGCGTGGCCGGGGAGTCCGCGGTGCGGTGCCGGGCGAGGTAGCGGCTCAGGTCGCGCCAGACCAGCGCCCCGCCGCGCCGGGCCTCGGTGACCACGACGACTTCGGTGCCGCGTGGGTGCGGGATCAATTTCTCGGCGTAGACGGTGAGTTCGGGCGCGTCGTCGAGGCGCAGCGGCTCGTACTGGGTGATCTCGATGCCGGTGTGCACCAGGCCGAGCAGCGGCAGCGGGAAGGCGCGGCTGCTCATCAGCCGTGCGGCCAGCGGGAAGCCGAGGATGTGCGGGTAGGTCGGCGGCAGCGGGTCGCCGGCCCGGTAGCCGCAGAGCCGGGCGTACGCGGCGGTGCGGCCGACGTCGATCCGGGTGGCGGCGAGGACCAGCCGGGTGTCGGGCGGCGTCGAGTCGGGGCCGGGGCGTTTGCCGATGCCGGTGAGGACTCCCCGGCCGAGGGCGGGCATCAGCCGGGGCGGCCGGGACAGCTTGATGTCGGTCATGTTCGGGCTCCCAGCGGCGGGCCGAGGTGGCGGGTGGAGCGGCGGCCAAAGGAGGTGGTGGTGACGTGAAGACAGCGATCGGCCATTGGCCTGCTCCTCAGCCTGCCGTAAGTTTACTTTTGAGTAAGGTTACTGCTGGGTCAGGAGTGGGGACTCGTACGCCCGAGGAACCCGGACGCCCCGAGGAATCCGGACCAGAGTTGAGGAGCTGATCGTGCCCCGTCAGGAAACCGCACCCTCACCCGTGCTCGTGCAGCCGAGAAAAGTCACCGCTCGCGGGGCGGTGCGCGAGGTTTCGGTACCGCCGCTGGTACCGCCTGTGCCGACCGGCTCGCTCGCGGACATCCCCTTCGTCAACGCGGCCGAGGCGCCCGCCGACGCCGTGCTCAGCCGCAAGCAGCCGGACGGCAGTTGGCGGGACGTCACCGCCGCCACCTTCGCCGCCGAGGTGCTGGCCGTCGCGAAGGGGCTGATCGCCTACGGGTTCCGGCCCGGCGACCGACTAGCGATCATGGCCAGGACGACCTACGAGTGGACGCTGCTGGACTTCGGCGCCTGGGCCGCCGGGCTGGTCACCGTCCCCATCTACCCGACGTCCTCCGCGCTCCAGGCCCGCTGGATCATCCATGACTCGGGCGCGGTCGGCTGCGCCGTCGAGAACGTCGAGCAGACCCGGCTGATCAGCGCCGAGCGCGGCAAGCTGCCGCACCTTGAGCACCTCTGGCAGTTCGACGCGGGCGCGGTGTGCCAGCTGACCAACGCGGGCCGCAGGATTCCCGACTCGCTGGTGACCGAGCGGCGGGCCGGGCTGAGCCCGCAGAGCACCGCCACCCTCATCTACACCTCCGGCACCACCGGCCGTCCCAAGGGCTGCGTGCTGACCCACGGCAACTTCTTCGCCGAGGTCGACAACTCCATAGAACTGCTGCACCCCGTCTTCAAGTCGGTCAGCAAGGAGCCCGCCTCCACGCTGCTCTTCCTGCCGCTCTCGCACGTCTTCGGCCGGATGGTCGCCGTCGGCTGCCTGCGCTCCCGAGTGCGGCTAGGCCACGCCCCGAGCATCCGGACCGACGAGCTGCTCGCCGACCTCGCGGGCTTCCGGCCGACGTTCCTGCTGGCCGTCCCGTACGTCCTCGAAAAGGTCTTCAACACGGGCCGGGCCACCGCCGAGAAGATGGGCCGCGTCGCCTCGTTCGACCGGGCCGCCAAGATCGCGCGGCGCTACGGCGAAGCGGTCGAGAAGGCGGAGCGCGGCACCGGACCCGGCCCCGGGGCGGGCCTGCGCGCGGCCCGCGCGCTCTACGACCCGCTCGTCTACCGGCGCATCCGGGCCGCGCTCGGGGGCCGGGTGCGCTACGCGATCTGCGGCGGCTCACCGCTCGGCCACCCGCTCGCCGCGTTCTACGCGGGCGCGGGCATCGAGATCTTCGAGGGCTACGGACTGACCGAGACGACGGCCGCCGCCACCGTCACCCCGCCCCTCAAGCCCCGGCTGGGCACGGTCGGCTGGCCGCTGCCGGGCAGCGCGGTCCGGATCGCGGACGACGGCGAGGTGCTGCTCAGCGGCGGCCAGGTGTTCAGCGGCTACTGGGACTCGGCGAGCGGCACGGCGATCCCGGCGGAGCACGTCGGCGGCTGGTTCCCGACCGGCGACATCGGCGCGCTGGACGAGGACGGCTACCTCACCATCACCGGCCGCAAGAAGGAACTGATCATCACGACGAGCGGCAAGAACGTCGCCCCCGCCCCGCTGGAGGACCGGCTGCGCGCCCACCCGCTGGTCGGCCAGTGCCTGGTGATCGGCGACAACCGCCCGTACGTCACCGCGCTGATCACGCTGGAGCCGGACGGGCTCCAGCACTGGCGGCAGATGAAGCACAAGCGGGATGTGCCGATGCGGGAGCTGGTCACCGACGAACGGTTGCTCGCCGAGCTCCAGTACGCGGTGGACGAGACGAACAAGCTGGTCTCGCGCGGCGAATCGATTCGCCGGTTCGCCGTGCTGACGACGGAATTCACCGAGGAGTCCGGCCACCTCACGCCGTCGCTGAAGCTCAAGCGGGCAGCGGTCATGCGGGACTTCGCGCAGGAGATCGAGGGTCTGTACGGGACGCGGTGACGCTGCCGCCGAGCGGTCTCCGCTGGGTTCTCCGCTGGGCGGGACCGGGGGCGGGATCGGGGGCGGCCGGTCCTGCGGCGGTCGGTCCACGGCGGCGGGGCGCGCGGTCTGCGATTGGCGCGGGGCCGCGGGCATGGCGCGGGGGCGCGCACGGGTGGCTCGCGCGCCCGGCGCGGGGACGGTGGCTTGCGCGTCGGGGCGCACGCTGTGGCTTGCGCGGGGGTGCTCGGGCTCACCGCTGTGGCCCTTGAGGTGATCGAAGCAAACGGCAGCGCCGAGATCCTCGACCCGGGGGCCCAACAGGAGTAGATGTCCCTGTAACCGGCCCGAGCCGGACCAGGCCGAGCCCAGTGGGATCAGGTCGGCTTCACGGGGTGCGCCGGGCGGGCCTCGGGAGGTGTGGCGTGGTGATCAGCGCTCGGATGGCAGTGGTCCTCGACGCTCTGGAGACGGCAGGGCGGGACGCCCCCGCCGCTGCCCGCGCCCCCGACCGGAGCGGCCCGCGCGGCCTCCGGCAGATCCCCGCCCGTGGCCGGCCGCACGGCCCCCGCGCACGCCCCCGGCGTGAACACGGCCGCGACCGCCGTCCAGGCCGCGGCGCTGTCGGCCTGGGCCAGGCTCCGTTGGCCGCGGGAGCGCGGGCGCTGGGCCTCGACGGGCTGGCCGTCTCGCTGCTGCCGGACGCCGACGCCGACGCCGCCACCCACGACGCTGCCGCAGCCGGCCGGATCGAGCTGGTGGCCCACACCTGCGCCCGCGGAGCGCGCTTCGTGGACCTGCAGAGCAGCCTGGGCGCCGGTCCCAGCGAGGAAGCCGAGCTGCGCGGCGTCCCCGTGCTCGCCGACGATCTCGCCCAGGTCCCGGAAGCCCGCTGGCCCGGCCTGCCGACCGCGGCCCCGGAGCTGGGCGTACGGGCCGGGTTCGCCTTCCCGCTGCGGATCGGCGTCATCCGGGTCGGCGTGCTGACCGGCCACCGCGGCCTCCCCGGCGCGCTCCCCGTACAGGCGCTCGCCGACGCGCACGCGTTCGCCGACCGGCTGACGCTGCTCCTGCTGACGCCGCCCGCCGGGGACGGCGATCCGGACAGCGACCCGGACGCCGATCCGGACGCCGACCCGGCGGGCTGGCCCGCGCTGGGGCCCGTACTGCGCCGCACTGTGTTGCACCAGGCCACCGGCATGGTCGCGGCGCAGCTGGGGATCAGCCCGGCGGCGGCGATGCTGCGGCTGCGGGGCCATGCGTTGTGCCACGGCGTGGCGTTGTTGGAGGTTGCTCGGGATGTTGTTCATCTGCGGTTGCGGCTGCGTGGGGGTCTTGCGGACGCGGGCGGGGGCGTGTGCGGTGACCGTGATGATTGACCGGTCGGGCCGGTGGGCGGGTGTCCTCAAACTCCCCCAGACTTCGTCCGGGACGTGGCCCCAACGGGCTTAATTTGCAGCCGGCACCGCCGCTCGAAGGCTGGAGGAGAGCTGAATCAGCAATTCCCCCGCGTCCGCTCGCCCGCGAAGCGGTCGGCCAGCCAGTCCATCGCTGGGAACGCGCCCACCGTCACGCCCCCGATGTGTCCGAGCAGCGGGTGCGACCTCCACTGGACCGTGGCGCCCTTCGCGCACCAGTCGCTGCGCAGTTGTTGGCCGACGCGGTATGGGATCAGCTCGTCGATGCCTCCGTGGTAGAGGTAGACGGGGTGGTCGGGCCGGTGTGAGCCGAGGTTGCTCTCGCGCAGCCGTTGCTGCCAGTCCGGCTCGTCCAGCGGGTTCTTGACCGTTACGTCGGAGATCCGCTGGAACAGCGCGGCGACGGTGTCGATGGCGACGCAGTTGTTCTTCATGAAGTCGACGTAGAAGCGGCCCTTGTCGTTGAGGTACTTGTCCAGCCGCAGCTCGGGGAAGGCCGCGTTCTGGCCGGTGGCGGCCATCAGGATGAGGCCCGCGCCGATGTTGCCGTCGTTGAAGTCGGCGACCTTCATGAGGTCGCCGGGGACGCCGCCGGTGGCTGTGCCCTTCACGTTCAGTTCGGGGGCGTACGAGTCGTGCAGCTCGGCGGCCCAGCTCGACGCCTGGCCGCCCTGTGAGTAGCCCATGATCCCCACCGGGCCGTCGGCGGGCAGTCCGGCCTC
This sequence comes from Streptomyces sp. H27-D2, assembly GCF_035828615.1. Classification (NCBI taxonomy): domain Bacteria; kingdom Bacillati; phylum Actinomycetota; class Actinomycetes; order Kitasatosporales; family Streptomycetaceae; genus Streptomyces; species Streptomyces sp. H27-D2. The sequence goes on from NZ_JAYMZR010000023.1 coordinate 57,422, forward strand.
GGGCAGCCGCTGGGCGGCGCGCGCCGCGTCGAGCACGGACTGGCCTTCGGCGCGGCCCACCGTGTAGGTGTGTTCGCCGGGGGTGCCCAGGCCCTCGTAGTCGGTGACGGCGACGGCCCAGCCGCGCTGCACGGCCACGTTGATGAGGTTCGCCTCGATGGTGGTGCCGGACGGGAAGCCCTTCGAGGGCGCGCACTTGTCGGCGAGGCCGACGGTCCCCACGGCGTAGGTGACGAGCGGACGCGGCCCCTTGCGGCCGTCCTTGGGCACGATGACCGTGCCGGAGACGGTGTTGGGCTTGCCGTCGGCGGTGGTCGAGCGGTACTCGATGTGCCAGGCCCTGGTGTTCGTCGGCTGTCCGGGCAGCGGGTGGAACGAGGTCGGCGCGGAGCTGACGATGTCGCCCGGCCGGTCGGCCAGGCCCGCCGGGTCCGTCCGGTCCTGGGCCGCGCCGGCGGTGTTCGGCAGCACCGCCGCGACGAGCAGCGCCGCCGCCGCCGCGACGAGCACGCCCTTTCCGGTCGCGGTGCGGGGTCCGCTGCCGTGGCGCGGTTTCTTCGGCGTGCTCGGTTTCTTCGGCGTCCTCGATGTTCTGATGTGCATCTGCGGCTCTCCCAACGGTCCAGGGGGTCCGGGCTGGTTGAGGGGACCGTAGTGACTCGCGGGTAAGGCGGGCGCTGACCAGGAAGCTCAGCTTTGTTGACTCTGTGTCTCACGGTCCAGCCGGTACGCGCCCGGCGTCGTCCCCGTCCAGCGCCGGAACGCCCGGTGGAAGGCGGTGTCCTCGGAGAAGCCCAGCCGCGACGCCAACTCCGCGATCGTCTCCCGCCCCTCCACCAGCCCGGTGATCGCCGCGTCCCGTCGCACCGCGTCCTTGAGCCGCTGGAAGGAGGCGCCCTCCGCCTGGAGCCGCCGCCGCAGGGTCGCCGGGCTGACCGCGAGCCGGGCCGCGACCGCGGGGACCTCCGGCAGCCGCGTCGCGCCGTCCCCGCGCAGCGCCCGTACGAGCACCTGCCGCACCTGTTCGGCGACCGTCGTCCCGTAGTCCCGGCGGCTCAGCAGGTCGGCGGGCGCGCGGTGGAGCAGGTCGGTGAGCGTCGACTCGTCCTGGATGACGGGGGCCGCCAGCCAGCGCGGGTCGAAGCCCGCGCCGGTGCGGGCCGCGCCGAACCGTACGGGGCAGCCGAAGAGCAGGGCGTACTCGCTCGCGTACGGGGGAGCGGGGTAGGCGAACTCGGCCCACAGCAGCGGGATGCGGCGGCCGATCAGCCAGCTCGACAGCCGGTGCCAGATGATGATCAGGCACTCGGAGAGGAAGTGGTCCTCGTCGTGGGTGAGGTCGTTGCGGATCACGAAGACGGCTTCGGGGCGGGCGTCTTCACCGCCTGTGCGGGCAGGTCCACCGGGCGCGGACGCGGGCGCGTGGAGCGCCAGGTCCGGCCCGTCGGGGAAGAGCCCGTAGAACCGTACGGCCCGGCGCAGCGCCGCCCCCAGGTCGCGGCAGCCCAGCGTGGCGTGGCACATCATCTCGAAGCTGCCGCGTCTGCTGGGGGCGGCGCCCAGGCCGAGGAACTCGTCGCCGGTGGCCCGGTGCAGGGCCTTGACCAGGCGGGTGAACTGCTCGGGGGTGACCCGCGCCCGGTCGTCGCCGAGCAGCAGCGGCGGTATCTGCGCGGCCTGCAACAGCGGGAGGGTGTCGACGCCGAGCCGCTGCGCGCCGCGGAGCGCGGCCCGCACGTGGTGCACCGAGATCGTCCGCCTGCCCATGCCGCGCCCTCCCGGGAGCCGGTCCTTTTTGACCCCGCGGTCCCCGGACCCCGAGGCCACGCTAGACCCAATGAGCGCTGCGGTCAGTCGTGGTGACGTTTCCCGTCATGCCCGTTCGTCCCGACCTGTCCATAGCGTCTTGGAGTACGAGCCACAGGGAGGCGCGCTATGCCCAGCACAGCACAGCAGTCCCAGGAGCAGCCTCAGGAACGGCCCAAGGATCAGCCCCAGGAACAGCCCACGGACCAGCAGCGGGGAGCACAGCGGGACCAGCCCCAAGACCAGTCCGAACAGCCGGCCAGCCTCGCCCTCTTCGCCGACTGGATAGGCGAACGCCACGGCGACACCCCCGCGCTGCGCTTCAAGCGGGACGACAGCTGGCACGAAGTGAGCTACACCGAGCTGCGCGAGACCGTGCGCGGCATCGGGCGCGGGCTGATCGGGCTCGGCGTGCGGGCGGGGGACCGGGTCGCGATCCTCGCGGAGACCCGGCCCGAGTGGACGTACGCGCACTTCGCGGCGTTCGCGGCGGGGGCGGTCGTCGTGCCGGTCTATCCGACGGCGGGCGAGGAGGAGTTGGCCTGGGTGCTCGGCGACTCGGCGACCTCGGTGATCATCTGCGAGGACCCGGCGCAGGCGGCGCGGGTGGAGGGCGTCAGGGAGCGGCTGCCCGAGCTGCGGCACGTGATTCTGATGGAAGGGGAGGGCACTGCCCAGAGGGCCGCCGGCGGGAGCGCCGGCGAGGATCTGACGCTGACCGCGCTGCCCGCCCCGGCCCCGCTCGCCGAGCTCCTCGCGCGCGCCGCGCAGCGTACGGCCGACGACCTGGCCTCCATCGTCTACACCTCCGGCACCACCGGGCTCCCCAAGGGCTGCCGTCTCACCCACGGCAACATCGGCGCGGTGCAGGGCGGCACCCTGCACCTGACCGACGGCGGTCCCGGCGACACCACGTATCTCTACCTCCCGCTCGCCCACCTGATGGCGCAGCTCATCGAACTCAAGACGCTGCTGCTGGGCGGCGCGCTCTGCTACTTCGGCGGCCGGATCGAGAACATCGTCGCCGAGCTGGCCGAGGCCCGCCCCACCCATCTGCCGTCCGTACCGCGGCTCTTCGAGAAGGTGCACGCGAGCGTGCTCTCGCTCGCCGAGTCGCAGGGGCCCGAGGGGCGGGCGCGCTTCGAGGCGGCGGTGCGGTTCGGGGTCGAGGTCGCGGAGCTGCGCTCGCGCGGCGAGGAGCCGACGGGGGAGGCGCTGGAGCGCTGGCGGGCGGCCGACAAGGCGCTGTACTCGCTGGTCCGTACGGTCTTCGGGGGCCGGCTCCGGTGGGCGCTGACCGGAGCCGCGCCCATCGCCCCGCAGACCCTGGACTTCCTGCGGGCCTGCGGCATCGCGGTGTTCGAGGGCTACGGAATGACCGAGTCCGGCGGAGTGATCTCGCTCAACCACCCGGAGGCGGTCCGCTACGGGACGGTCGGCCGCCCGATGCCGGGCTGCGAGGTCAGGATCGCCGAGGACGGCGAGGTGCTGGCCCGCGGCCCCAATGTGTTCCCCGGCTATCACGCCAACCAGGACGCGACGCGGGACACCCTGGACGCGGACGGCTGGCTGTACACCGGTGACCTCGGCTCGCTCGACGCGGACGGCTATCTGAGCATCACCGGCCGCAAGAAGGACCTGATCATCACGTCGGCGGGGAAGAACCTGACCCCCTCGCAGACCGAGTTCGCGATCCAGCGCTCGCGGTGGGTGTCCCGCGCGGTCATGGTCGGCGACCGCCGCCCGTACCCGGTCGCGCTGATCACCCTCGAAGCGGACGAGATCGCGGCCTGGGCGGACCGCGAGGGCGTACGGCTCGGCGGCCGGCCGTCCCGGCACCCCGCCGTACGGGCCCTGGTCCAGGAGGCGGTCGACGAGGCCAACGCCGAGGTGGCCAGGCCGGCCCGGATACGGGCCTTCGCACTGCTGGACGAGGACTTCACCATCGACAGCGGCATCCTCACGCCCACCCTCAAGCTCCGCCGCAAGGCGGTCGCGGAGCGCTACGCGGAGGAGATCGAGGCGCTGTACGAGGGGTAGCGGTAGCGGCCGGGGCGCGGCCCTCAAGCCGCCCCTGAACACCTGAACAGCAGAAACCCCGCGCCACCACCGAAATGGTGAGCGCGGGGTTCCTTAGGCGGTGCGTAATCAACCGCGATCGGTCGGCACCCAGGCGATTAGACCGGGGTGACGTTCTCCGCCTGAGGGCCCTTCGGACCCTGCGTGACGTCGAAGTTCACGGCCTGGTTCTCCTCAAGGGAGCGGAACCCGGCCGCGTTGATCGCGGAGTAGTGGACGAAGACATCGGGACCGCCGCCGTCCTGGGCGATGAAGCCGAAGCCCTTTTCAGCGTTGAACCACTTGACGGTTCCGGTAGCCATAAGCCCTCCTTGGGCCAAAGGGTTGCCCTGCTCCAGAACCTGCAAGAAGTCTGAAAACTACAAAAGCCTACGGAGTTACATGCTCCGCAGGCTCTGTACTGCAAGGGAAACCAAACTGCAACTTGCGGCGAGCCTAGCACGCAGTATCCGGCTCGGGAAAGAGTCCTAGATCACGCCCAACGGGGGCATCGCGGGACCCCACGAGGGGTATTCCTCTCCGCCGTTCCGACCCCGCACCGGGCACCCCGGCAGGCTCATCGGCACGGACCGGGGCTAGCCTCCGGTTGTGGACAATTCAACCCTTGGCGCCGCTGCCCCCACCGACCACCGTCGGAGTCGGCCGCGGGTCGGTCACATCCAGTTCCTCAACTGCCTGCCCCTTTATTGGGGCCTCGCCCGCACCGGGACGCTGCTCGATCTGGAGATGAGCAAGGACACCCCCGAAAAGCTCAGCGAGCAGCTCGTGCGGGGCGAACTCGACATCGCGCCGGTCACCCTCGTCGAGTTCCTGCGCAACGCCGACCAACTCGTCGCGCTCCCCGACATCGCGGTCGGCTGCGACGGCCCGGTGATGTCCTGCGTGATCGTCTCGCAGGTGCCGCTCGACCAGCTCGACGGCGCCCGGGTCGCCCTCGGCTCCACCTCGCGCACCTCGGTGCGCCTCGCACAGCTGCTGCTCGCCGAGCAGTACGGCGTCCGGCCGGACTACTACAGCTGCCCGCCGGACCTCGGCCTGATGATGCAGGAGGCGGACGCCGCCGTACTCATCGGGGACGCCGCGCTGCGCGCGAATCTGCACGACGCGCCCCGGCTCGGCCTGGAGGTCCACGACTTGGGGCAGATGTGGAAGGACTGGACCGGACTGCCGTTCGTCTTCGCGGTCTGGGCCGCGCGCCGCGACTTCCTGGAGCGGGAGCCGGAGCTCGTGCACGAGGTCCATCAGGCGTTCCTCGCCTCCCGCGACCTGTCGCTGCAAGAGGTCGCCAAGGTCGCCGAGCAGGCCGCGCGCTGGGAGACCTTCGACGCGAAGCTGCTGGAGCGCTACTTCACGACGCTCGACTTCCGGCTGGGCGCGGAGCAGCTGGCGGGCATCGCGGAGTTCGCCCGCCGGACCGGTTCCACCACGGGGTTCCCGGCGGACGTGAAGGTCGAGCTGCTGACGCCCGCGTTGAGCGTGGGGGCGAGTTGAATCCGGCTGATCCCGGAACCGGCTGATCCCCGGCCGCGGGCGACGGCCCGACGCCCGACGCAGCGACGCCCGACGCAGCGACGGCCGACGCGGCGACGGCCCGACGGGGAGAACCCGGCCGCCCTAAGCTGACCGTGCAGGCGAACGGGAGGCGACACCATGCAGGCGCTGCTCGCTGAGGATCCACCCACCATCGGCGCGTACCGGCTGCTGCGACGGCTCGGTGCGGGCGGCATGGGGCGCGTCTATCTGGGGCGCAGCGCCGGCGGCCGTACGGTCGCGGTGAAGGTCGTGCACCCGCACTTCGCTGCGGACGAGCAGTTCCGGGCCCGCTTCCGGCGCGAGATCGCGGCGGCGCGGCGGGTTGGCGGCGGCTGGACCGCGCCGGTGCTGGACGCCGACCCCGATGCCTCCGTCCCCTGGGTCGCGACCGGTTACGTGGCAGGGCCGTCCCTCTCCCAGGCCGTCGCCGACTTCGGGCCGCTGCCCGAGCCGACGGTACGGGCGTTGGGCGCGGGCCTCGCGGAGGCGCTGGCCGCCGTGCACGCGCTCGACCTCGTCCACCGGGACGTCAAGCCGTCCAATGTGCTGCTGGCCCTGGACGGCCCCCGGCTCATCGACTTCGGCATCGCCCGCGCCACCGACGGCACCGCCTCGCTCACCGCCACCGGCGTCTCCATCGGCTCGCCCGGCTATATGTCGCCCGAGCAGATCCTGGGCAAGGCCGTCGGCGGCCCCGCCGACGTCTTCTCGCTGGGCGCGGTGCTGGCGTACGCGGTGCTGGGCGAGGCCCCCTTCCCCGGCGACAACTCGGCGTCGCTCCTTTACAAGGTGGTGCACGAGGAGCCCCGGCTCGGCCCGGAACTCAGCGGCGAGCTGCGGACGTTGATCGTCTCCTGCCTCGCCAAGTCACCGGGCGCCCGGCCCACCCCGGCCGAGATCGCGCGCCGGCTCGCACCGGCGGACGACGGGGGCGCGCAGGCCCTCATACGCTCCGGCTGGCTGCCGGGTCCGCTGGTACGGCAGGTCAGCCTGCGGGCGGTCGAACTCCTGGACCTGGACTCGGATCCGGTTCTGGACTCGGGGCCGGTCCTCGGCTCCGGTCCGGCGCTGGGCTCCGATCCGGTCCGGGGCGCGGGCTCTGCCTCAGCCGCGGATGCCGGCGCCGGAGACCTCGTCTCCGGCGCGGTGAGCATCCCGGAACAGGGGGCCTTCGGGCCGCCCGACCCGTCGTACGGAGGCGGCGGCCCGCTCAGCGGCGGCAGCAGCGGCGGCAGCGGCGGCAGCTCGTTCAGCGCCGGCGGCGGTACGGGCGCGGACCGGCCCGGCAGCCCGCTCCAGCCGGGAACGCCGCCGCCCGCCGTCTCCGGGCTCGTCCCCTTCGACCGGCCGCCGCAGCCCCAGTGGCCCACGGCGGAGCGGGAGGACCGCCCGCCCGGGACCAGCCCGCCGAAGGAACGCAGCATCGGGCTGGCCGCCGCCATCGGCGACAAGGACCGGCCGCGCCGGCTGAGCTGCACCCTGGTGCTGTCCGTCGCGGGCGCGCTGGCCGCCGCGACGACCGCCGCGCTCGTCTTCAACCTGATGCCGGGCGGCGGGGCCAAGGGAGACCAGACGTCCGCCGGAGCCAAGCCGAGCCCCTCGGCGTCGCCTCCGGCAGCCGGGGACGGCGCGGCCCGGGCGGCGGTGCCGAAGGCGTTCGTCGGAACGTGGCAGGGCGCGATCACCGGCTCCGGCATGCCGCTCGGGACGATGAAGGTGACGCTGCGCAAGGGCGCCGTCGGCGACCGGATCGGCACCGCGGGGCAGACGGACATCCTCGGCAACTTCATCTGCGAGGACATCCTCACGGTGACCCGCGCCACCGAGAACGAACTGATCGTGGATACGAAGAAGGGCCCGAAGAGCAAGAGCGTGTGCACCGAGGCGTCCAAGAACCTGCACCTCAAGCTCCAGGACGGCAAGCTGCGTTACGTCTCCGAGGACGAAGGAGCGGGCCGGCCGACAGGGCTGCTGTCGCCGACCGGCGGCTGACGGCGGCGGCGTACGGGAAATGCCTGACGGGAGGCCGCGGCGCAGCGCAGCCCGCCGCCGCGCCGAGCGGCCCGTACACCGCAGCGCCCGTCCCGCAGCCGCCCCGACCCGTCCGCCCCCTGCCGCCCCCGCTGCCGTCGGACCTCTGGCGTACGCTGGATCGGTCCGTACAACCCCCTCCGAAAGGGACGCCTCCGGTGACCGAGCAGACCGACCTTCAGTCCGTCCTCGACCGCGCCGCTGAGGGCGGCCGGATCACTCCGGAGGAGGCTCTCGACCTGTACCGGTCCGCCCCGCTGCACGCGCTGGGCGCTGCGGCCGACGCGGTGCGCCGCCGCCGCTACGCCGGGACCGAGCACATCGCGACGTACATCATCGAGCGGAACATCAACTACACGAACTCATGCGTGACCGCGTGCAAGTTCTGCGCCTTCTACGCCCCGCCCAAGAGCGACAAGGTGTGGACCCGCGACCTCGACGACATCCTGCGCCGCTGCGAGGAGACCGTCGCGCTGGGCGGCACCCAGATCATGTTCCAGGGCGGCCACCACCCGGACTACGGCGTCGAGTACTACGAGGAGCACTTCTCGGCGATCAAGAAGGCGTACCCGCAGCTGGTGATCCACTCGCTCGGCGCCTCCGAGATCGAGCACATGTCGCGGATCTCCGGCGTGAGCGCCGAGGACGCGATCCGCCGCATCCACACCGCCGGCCTCGACTCCTTCGCGGGCGCGGGCGCCGAGATGCTCCCCGAGCGTCCGCGCACCGCCATCGCGCCGCTCAAGGAGTCCGGCGAGCGCTGGCTGGAGATCATGGAGATCGCGCACAAGCTGGGCGTCGAGTCGACCTCCACCATGCTGATGGGCACCGGCGAGACCAACGCCGAGCGGATCGAGCACCTGAGCATGATCCGGGACGTCCAGGACCGTACGGGCGGCTTCCGCGCCTTCATCCCGTACACCTACCAGCCCGAGAACAACAAGCTGCGCGGCCAGACGCACGCCACGCTCTTCGAGTACCTGCGGCTGATCGCCCTCTCGCGGATCTTCTTCGACAACATCGCCCACATCCAGGGCTCCTGGCTCACCACCGGCAAGGAGGTCGGCCAGCTCTCGCTGCACTACGGGGCGGACGACCTCGGGTCGATCATGCTGGAGGAGAACGTCGTCTCCTCGGCGGGCGCGAAGCACCGCTCGAACCGGATGGAGATCATCCAGCTGATCCGTTCGGCCGGCCGCGTTCCGGCGCAGCGCGCGACCACGTACGAGCACCTGCTCGTCCACGACGACCCGGCGAACGACCCGGTCGACGACAAGGTCTTCTCGCACTTGTCCTCGACGGCGATCGAGGGCGGGACGGCGCATCCTGAGCTGAAGCTCATCGACGCGGGCTGACGCTTCCTTCGGCCGCGCTGTCCTCAATCGCCGGACGGGCTAAATTTTTAGCCCGTTGGGGGCGCCTCCCGGCCGAAGGCTGGGGGAGATTGAGGACACCCGACCACCGGGCAGCTGGATCAACCGTTGCGGTCACCGAACTCCCCGCGTGCGAGCATCACCGCATGTTCACGATCCACGCCGCGCCGCACCTTCGGCTCACCCTCGACCCCGTCGGCCAAGACGACCCCGCTGAGGGGGCCGTGGCCGTGTCGGGGGACCGGATCGCCGCCGTCGGCCCGCTCGCCGAGTTGCTGGCGAGCCACCCCGGCGCTCGCGTACGGCAGTGGCGCGGGACGCTCGGCCCGGGGCTCGTACACGACGCGCCCGTGCCGCCCGCCGACAGCCCGCGTGAACGGATTCACGCACTGCTGCGCCTCGGTGCGACAGCCGTCACGGCGGCCCATGTCGCGGACGACCCGGAGCTGCGGGCCGCGGCGGCCCGTAACGGGATCGTCGTACTGGACCGGCCCCGGCCGCCCGCGCTGGTGACGGCCGGGCGGGCCGACCTCGCCGTCTTCAGCGACGAGGGCGACTGCATCGCCACCGTGCTCGCGGGCCGTCTGGTGCACCGTCGTGCGTGACCCGGCCGCGCCCGCCCGACGGGCGGCGCGCGCGACCCGCCGGGACACCCCCGTGCGGTCCCGCCGCCCCGCGCGGTGAACAATGGGCGGGTGACCCGAGCCTCTCTGGACAAGCAGCCGCACGAAGTCGCCGCGATGTTCGACGACGTGGCGGCGAACTACGACCTCACCAACGACGTGCTGTCGCTCGGCCAGGCCCGGCTCTGGCGCAAGGCCGTGGCGCGAGCGGTCGCCGCCCGCCCCGCCGAGCGTGTACTCGACCTCGCCGCCGGTACGGGGACCTCCTCGCTGCCCTTCGCCGCCGCCGGCGCGTACGTCGTCCCCTGTGACTTCTCCATCGGGATGCTGCGCGAGGGCAAGAAGCGGCACCCGCGGCTGCCGCTGACCGCGGGGGACGCCACGAAGCTGCCCTTCGCGGACGAGGTGTTCGACGCGGTCACGATCTCCTTCGGGCTGCGCAACGTGCATGACACCGACGCGGCCCTGCGCGAGCTGCTGCGGGTCACCAAGCCCGGCGGGCGCGTGGTGATCTGCGAGTTCAGCCAGCCCACTTGGGCGCCGTTCCGCACCGTCTACACCGAGTACCTGATGCGCGCGCTGCCGCCGGTCGCCACCGCCGTGAGCAGCAACCCGGACGCGTACGTCTACCTCGCGGAGTCCATCCGCTCCTGGCCCGACCAGCCCGCGCTGGCCGGGCGGCTGCAAGGGGCGGGCTGGTCGAAGGTCGCCTGGCGCAACCTCACCGGCGGCATCGTCGCACTGCACCGGGGGACCAAGCCCACGGGCTGATCGCCGGCCGTACGGGGACGGGGCGGGACGGGGCCAGGCGGTACGGGCCGACCGTGCCCGGACAACGCGGCCATAAGGCCGCAAGGTCACAAACCGGCCTCGTGTGCTACGAGTTCATGGGAACCGCGGCGGTGGTGGGTGCAGTCTGTACACCCGCCAGTGCAATTCGAGCCGCGGAGCGTCCCCATGTCCTCGTCCTGTCCGCACTGTGGTTCTTCCTCTCCTTCCGAGGCGCGCTTCTGCATGGACTGCGGGCGCGTACGGCAGGAGCCCCGCCAGACCGACGCGACCGCCGACGCGACCGCCGACGCGACGACCGGGCTGCCGGCTGACCCGGCGACAGAGTCGCCCACCGGCCTTTCCGACCCCGAACCCACGCCCGTACCCACGCCCGCACCCGCACCCGTCCCGACTCCCACCTTCGTCCCGACCAGGCCCCCGAGGCCTGCCGCGCCCCCGCCCCCTGGCCCGGTGCCGGCAGCCGCCCGCGCTCTCCGCTCCGCACCCATCGCCTCTCCACCCGTCGCCACGCCCACCCCGGTCCCCGCCGCGGCCCGGCCGGAGCCCGACAGTCGGCGCGTGTTGCTGTGGGTCGCGGTTTCGCTGGCCGCCTTCCTCATCGGCGGGGTGGCGACCGGCGGAGTGCTGCTGATGAACAAGGACGACGACGGCAAGCGCGGCGACACCGTCGCCGCCGCGAGCGAGAAGCCCTCGGCCGACCCGAAGACCGATCCGAAGGCCGGCCCGAAGACCGATCCCGGGGACGACGGCGTGAAGGGCGGCGGCGAGGTCGCCGGAGACCCGGAGTCCAGCCCCACCCCCGAAGCGCGGACCCCCGACGCGAAGCGGGACGAGACGAACCCGGACGGTGCCGACGTACCCGAGGGCTACCGGCTCGTGCACGACCCGGAAGGCTTCTCGCTCGCCGTCTTCGCACCTTGGCAGCGCGAGGCCGCCAACCTCCAGATCGACTACCGGGGCTCGACCGGCAGCTCCTACCTCCGGATCGGCATCGTCAGGAACACCCCGATGACGGCCCGCGCGAACATGCTGCATATGGAGACGATCGCCAGGAAAAACAAGGACGGCTACCAGCGACTGGAGATGACCGAGAACACCTTCGAGGGCAAGCTCGGCTCCCGCTGGGAGTTCACCTGGGAGGAGGAGGACACCGGCCGCACGATGCACGCCGTCGACCAGTCGTACGTGGCCGACGACGGTTCGGAGTACGCGCTGTACTTCCAGGACTGGGACGACTCCTGGACCGAGTCCAGGACGGTCTTCGACACCGCGCTGGACACCTGGTCGCTCGACTGACCCGCGACAGGCGGCAGCCGGCGGGGACAGGAGGCGGCCGGCCTGCGGCTGACCGGCCACCGAGCGGCCACCGAGCGGCCACCGACCGCCCACGGACCGCCCACCGACCGCCCACGGACCGCCCACCGACCGCCCACGGACCGCCCACCGACCGCCCACGGACCGCCCACCGACCGCCCACGGACCGCCCACCGACCAGTACCGAACCGGCCCCGACCCCGCACAAGGGCAGCCCTCCCCGGACCCCGCCATACGGCTGCATAGACTGCTTCTGTCCCGTGCCAGGTGCGACCAGCACATAGCTGCACATAGATATCGAGTCTTCGGGAGACCCCGCCGTGACCGAGACCGACACCGCGAAAAGCGTCGACTCCGAGCGCAGCCTGTCCGAGTACAGGGCCGATGTCATCGTCGTCGGGGCCGGTCCCGCCGGCTCCACCACCGCGTACTACCTGGCCAAGGCCGGGCTCGACGTCCTGCTGCTGGAGAAGACCGCTTTCCCGCGCGAGAAGGTGTGCGGCGACGGGCTGACCCCGCGTGCCACCAAGCAGCTCGTCTCGATGGGGATCGACATCTCCGAAGAGGCGGGCTGGCTGCGGAACAAGGGCCTGCGCATCATCGGCGGCGGCTCCCGGCTCCAGCTCGACTGGCCGGAGCTCGCCGCCTACCCGAACTACGGACTCGTCCGCAAGCGCGACGACTTCGACGAGCAGCTCGCCCGGCAGGCCCAGAAGGGCGGCGCCCGGCTCTACGAGCGCTGCAACGTCGGCGCGCCCGTCATCGACGACCGCAGCGGCCGCATCACCGGCGTGCACGCGAAGCTCGGCGAGGAGAAGACCCCGGTCACCTTCCACGCGCCGCTCGTCGTCGCCGCCGACGGCAACTCCACCCGGCTCTCGCTCGCCATGGGCCTGCACCGCCGCGAGGACCGCCCGATGGGCGTGGCCGTACGGACGTACTTCACCTCGCCCCGGCACGACGACGACTACCTCGAATCCTGGCTGGAGCTCTGGGACCGGCGCGGCGCGGAGGACCGGCTGCTGCCCGGCTACGGCTGGATCTTCGGCATGGGCGACGGCACGAGCAACGTCGGCCTCGGCATCCTCAACAGCAGCAGCGCCTTCAAGGAGCTGGACTGGCGCGAGGTGCTCAAGGCGTGGTGCGCCTCGATGCCCGCGGACTGGGGCTACACCCCGGAGAACATGACCATGCCGATCCGGGGCGCGGCGCTGCCGATGGCCTTCAACCGGCAGCCGCACTACACCAAGGGCCTGCTGCTGGTCGGCGACGCGGGCGGCATGGTGAACCCGTTCAACGGCGAGGGCATCGCCTACGCGATGGAGTCGGGCCAGATCGCGGCGGACGTCATCGTCCAGGCGCAGGCCCGGCAGACCCCGGCCCAGCGCGAGCTGGCGCTCCAGGGCTACCCGAAGGTGCTCAAGGAGACCTACGGCGGCTACTACAGCCTGGGCCGCGCCTTCGTGAAGCTCATCGGCAACCCGAAGGTCATGCAGATCGCGACCCAGCGCGGCCTCACCCACCCGGTGCTGATGAAGTTCACGCTCAAGATGCTCGCCAACCTCACGGAGCCGACCGGCGGCGACGCGATGGACCGGATCATCAACGGGCTGAGCAAGGTCGCGCCGAACTCGTGACGGCCGGGCGATAGCGCGTACGTACGCACCACAACGACGAGGCCGCCACCGGAATCCCGGTGGCGGCCTCGTCGTTGTTCAGCGCTGGTCGATCCGTGCTGATCGATCCGTGCCGGCCGTCCACGAAGGACGGCAGGTCCGCGAGCCCCAGAAGGACTACAGAACGCGCGTCGCCGAAGTCGGCGGCCAGTCGCTCAGGCTCTGCTTGACGACGCCCTTGCTCGGGTTGGCCGCGTCGATGTACTGCCCGCCGCCGACGTAGACGGCCACGTGGTACGCGCTGCCGACGCCGCCCCAGAAGAGCAGGTCGCCCGGCTGCAGGGAGTCGAGGGAGACCTGGGTGCCGGTCGACGACTGGTCCTGCGAGACGCGGGGGAGGTCGATGCCCGCCGTGCGGAACGCGGCCTGGGTGAGGCCGGAGCAGTCGTACGCGGCGCTGCCGGTGGCGCCCATCACGTACGGCTTGCCGACCTGGGCCTCAAGGAAGCTGATGATGGAGGCGGCGCTGCCGGTGGCGCTGGAAGACGCTGAGGAGCCCGCGGAGGCCGGAGCGGAGGCTGAGGACAGCGAGGTGCGCTCGGAGGAGCGAGAAGCCCGCTCACGCGCTTCCTCGGCCTTGGCTTCCTTGGCTTCCTTGGCCTTCTTCGCGGCTGCGGACTTGCGCTCGGCCTCGGCCTTGCGCTCCGCCTCCTGCTTCGCCTTCTTGGCACTGGCCTGAGCCTGGTCGGCGGCCGAGTCCTGCTGGGCGCGCAGCTCATAGGTGAGCGCGGCCTGCTGGGTGGCGTCGGCCGACTGCTCGGCGGTGTCCGAGAGCGTGGCGCTGACGGTGGGCATTTCGAGCGTTTCGGAGACGGCCTCATGGGCGGACGCGGGGGACGCCGCACCGGTCACCGCGAGGGTGCTGAGGACGCCACCGGCAACGCCCGTGCGGAGTACCCACGTCGAAGCGGTACGGCGGGGCTTCCGGCGGCTGGGTATCTGAGCGGTCTGGGGCATGGCACAACGGCTATCAGGAGCGGACGGTTGCGTTCAACTAAAGTGACCTGCGACACAGTTGACGTGCACACGGCAGAAATGGGGGCCCTTCGACCCTGCCAAGGCCGGCCGGGGGGTGCCCGAATTTCGCGATCATGTGCCTACGCATGGCTTTTGAGGCTTGGCGTGGCTCCTGGGGGCGCCTACCACCTTCGCACTGCCCCGGCCAAGGTTGTACGGCGGGGGCCGGGTTTCTCGGCGGATTCGCGTGGGATAGCTCACTGCCTCAGGGCGCTTGAGAGCCCCACTGGTGAATCGGCGGTCCCGCTCGTAAATCCAGGGCCCGGCGGAGGTGTCACGCGTGTGGGTGGCGTCGCCCTATCAGGCCGTTCCGTCCATCGCCAATTTGCGTGCACAGACCACGGCTTGATAGTGCCGCACGCCTCCCACCAGCGACGACACCCTTGAATGTCACCTCGCGTGACCGCCCGGCCGCTTCACGTGTCAAGATCACTGCCCATCCGGCTTCATGATCGTTCACCAGGTGGTGGAGATCACAAAGACGCAGTCCCATCCCGTGTCGCAGATCACAGGGCGACAGGCATAAGATGCAGGCGGTTCGGGCTTGTGAACTGCCTCACATAGAAGTGATCTTCGTGCGGCGGGCACTCGTCCGACGTGGTCCGCCAGCCAGTCAATGCCGACTGAAGGGAGCAAGGACGGTGAACGCCTACGCGCCCATCCTTGTACTGGGTGCCCTCGGGGCAGGCTTTGCGATCTTCTCCGTCGTCATGGCCTCGATCATCGGCCCAAAGCGCTACAACCGCGCCAAATTGGAAGCCTACGAGTGCGGCATCGAGCCCACACCGCAGCCGGAAGGCGGCGGTCGCTTCCCGATCAAGTACTACCTGACAGCGATGCTCTTCATCGTCTTCGACATCGAGATCGTCTTCCTCTATCCCTGGGCGGTCACCTTCGACTCCCTGGGGCTTTTCGGGCTCGTGGAGATGCTCCTCTTCGTGCTTACCGTCTTCGTCGCCTACGCCTATGTATGGCGTCGTGGCGGCCTGGAATGGGACTAGGGGCCACACATGGGCATTGAAGAAAAGCTCCCGAGCGGATTCCTGCTGACGACGGTCGAGAACGCCGCGGGCTGGGTGCGCAAGTCGTCGGTCTTCCCGGCGACGTTCGGCCTCGCCTGCTGCGCCATCGAGATGATGACGACCGGCGCGGGCCGGTACGACCTCGCGCGGTTCGGCATGGAGGTCTTCCGCGGTTCGCCGCGGCAGGCGGATCTGATGATCGTCGCCGGCCGGGTGAGCCAGAAGATGGCGCCGGTCCTGCGGCAGGTCTATGACCAGATGCCGAACCCCAAGTGGGTCATCTCGATGGGCGTCTGCGCGTCATCGGGCGGCATGTTCAACAACTACGCGATCGTGCAGGGCGTTGACCACATCGTCCCGGTCGATATTTATCTGCCCGGCTGTCCGCCGCGTCCCGAGATGCTGCTGGACGCGATTCTCAAGCTGCACGAGAAGATCCAGGGCGAAAAGCTCGGGGTCAACCGCGTCGAGGCGGCCCGCGAGGCCGAGGCCGCCGCGATGAAGGCGCTCCCCACCATCGACATGCCGCTCGTCCCCGGAAAGCGAGGGTCGCTGCGATGAGTGACGACAGCAAGCAGAACGACAGTAATAAGGGCAACGCCACTAATAAGGGCGATGGCAAGCGGAGCGCTGGCAACGGCGGCAGCGCGGGCGACGCCGGCACCGCCGCCCCGGACTCCGGGCTCCCCGGCCAGCGCGACACCGGCGAGGCCATCGGCACCCGCCGGGGCATGTTCGGCGCTGACAACGGCGGCGACACCTCCGGCTACGGCGGCCTGATCCGCACCGTCACCCTCCCCGGCGCCGCCAACCGCCCCTACGGCGGCTGGTTCGACGAGGTGGCCGACGAGCTGGAAGGCGCTCTGGAGGAGCAGGGGCTCGTCCCCGGCAACGTCATCGAGAAGACCGTCGTGGACCGCGACGAGCTGACCTTCCACATCGAGCGGCAGTACCTCCCGCAGGCCGCCCAGACCCTGCGGGACGACCCGGCGCTGCGCTTCGAGCTGTGTACGGGCGTCAGCGCCGTGCACTTCCTGGGCGACAAGGGCCGCGAGCTGCACGCCGTCTACCACCTGCGCTCGATCACCCACAACCGGCTGATCCGGCTGGAGGTGAGCGCCCCCGACGCCGACCCGCACATCCCGTCGATCGTCATGGTCTATCCGACCAACGACTGGCACGAGCGCGAGGTCTACGACTTCTTCGGCCTCGTCTTCGACGGCCACCCGGCACTGACGCGGATCATGATGCCGGACGACTGGCAGGGCTTCCCGCAGCGCAAGGACTATCCCCTCGGCGGCATCCCCGTCGAGTACAAGGGCGCCCAGATCCCGGCTCCGGACCAGCGGAGGTCGTACTCCTGATGAGCACTTCACAAGCCCACCCCTCCGCGCCCAAGGCACCGCGCGAGACGACCGAGGGCAAGGTCTACACCGTCACCGGCGGCGACTGGGACGAGGTGGCCCAGGCCGCGGCCAGGTCCGACGACGAGCGGATCGTCGTCAACATGGGCCCCCAGCACCCGTCCACCCACGGTGTGCTCCGGCTGATCCTGGAGATCGACGGCGAGACGGTCACCGAGGCCCGCTGCGGCATCGGCTACCTGCACACCGGCATCGAGAAGAACCTCGAATACCGCAACTGGACGCAGGGCACCACCTTCGTCACGCGCATGGACTACCTCATGCCGTTCTTCAACGAAGCGGCGTACTGCATGGCCGTGGAGAAGCTGCTCGGCATCACCGAGCAGATCCCGGAGCGCGCGGAGACCATCCGCGTGCTGCTGATGGAGCTGAACCGGATCTCCTCGCACCTCGTGGCCATCGCCACCGGCGGTATGGAGCTCGGCGCCACCACGATCATGATCTACGGATTCCGGGACCGCGAAATGGTGCTGGACATCTTCGAGCTGATCACCGGGCTGCGGATGAACCACGCGTACATCCGCCCCGGCGGGCTCTCCCAGGACCTGCCGCCCGGCGCCGTCGACCTGATCGGCACCTTCATCAAGAAGATGCGCAAGGCGCTGCCGGAGTACGACAAGCTCGCCACCGGCAACCCCATCTTCAAGGCCCGGATGCAGAACGTCGGCTACCTCGACCTGGCCGGCTGCATGGCGCTCGGCGCCACAGGACCGATCCTGCGCGCCGCCGGCCTGCCGCACGACCTGCGCAAGGCGCAGCCGTACTGCGGCTACGAGAACTACGACTTCGAGGTGCCGACCGCCGACACCTGCGACAGCTACGGCCGCTTCCTGGTCCGCCTGGAGGAGATGCGGCAGTCGCTGCGGATCGTCGAGCAGTGCCTGGACCGGCTGCGTCCCGGACCGGTGATGGTCGCCGACAAGAAGATCGCCTGGCCCGCCCAGCTCGCGCTGGGCCCGGACGGTCTGGGCAACTCCCTCGACCACATCAAGCAGATCATGGGCACCTCGATGGAGTCCCTGATCCACCACTTCAAGCTGGTCACCGAGGGCTTCCGGGTCCCGGCCGGACAGACCTACACGGCCGTGGAGTCGCCCAAGGGCGAGCTGGGGGTGCACGCCGTCAGCGACGGCGGCACCCGTCCCTACCGGGTGCACTTCCGCGACCCGTCGTTCACCAACCTGCAAGCCATGGCCGCGATGTGCGAGGGCGGCCAGGTCGCCGACGTCATCGTCGCAGTGGCGTCCATCGACCCCGTCATGGGAGGCGTCGACCGATGAGGGACGTCAGCTTGGGGATGCCGCAACTCCCCGCCCCCGACTTCCCGGCCGAGGTACGCGGCCGGCTCGAAGCGGACGCCCAGGAGGTGATCGCCCGCTACCCCGACAGCCGCTCCGCGCTGCTGCCGCTGCTGCACCTCGTACAGTCCGAGGAAGGGCACGTCACCCGCACCGGCGTCCGGTTCTGCGCCGAAGTGCTCGGCCTCACCACGGCGGAAGTCACCGCGGTCTCGACCTTCTACACGATGTACCGGCGCAAGCCCTCCGGCGACTACCAGGTCGGGGTGTGCACCAACACCCTGTGCGCGGTGATGGGCGGCGACGCCATCTTCGACGCGCTCAAGGAGCACCTGGACGTCGGCAACGACGAGACCACCGCGGACGGCAAGGTCACGCTGGAGCACATCGAGTGCAACGCGGCCTGCGACTTCGCGCCCGTCGTGATGGTCAACTGGGAGTTCTTCGACAACCAGACCGTCGCGTCCGCCAAGCGGCTCGTCGACGACCTGCGCGCCGGTGAGGGCCCGACCATCGAGCCGACCCGCGGCGCTCCGCTGTGCACCTACCAGGAGACCGCCCGCATCCTGGCCGGCTTCCCCGACGAGCGCCCCGGCGCCGTCGCGGCCACCGGCGGCGCGGGCCACGCCTCCCTGGTGGGGCTGCGGCTGGCCAGGGGCGAGGCCGCCCCCGGCCGCGTCGTCGCACCGCGCGCGGCGCCGGCCGGCGAGCCGAAGGACACTCCCGGCGGCCAGGCTCCGCCGACCCACCCCAGCTCGCACGACGCCCCGCAGCAGACCTCGGCGTCCGATCCCGACCACCCGGCCGGTCCCACTGCCGAGGAGGGTGAGTGATGACCGTGGCCGCTCACATGAACAAGAACGAGAACGACACCGGCCCGGAGAAGCTGCTCACGCCCGTCCTCTCGGAGTTCTGGGACCAGCCCGACTCCTGGACGCTGGAGACCTACCGGCGGCACGACGGCTACCAGGGGCTGCGCAAGGCGCTCGCGATGGACCCCGACGACGTCATCGCCTATGTGAAGGCGGCGGGGCTGCGGGGCCGCGGCGGCGCGGGCTTCCCCACCGGCATGAAGTGGCAGTTCATCCCGCAGGGCGACGGCAAGCCGCACTACCTCGTCGTCAACGCCGACGAGTCGGAGCCCGGGACCTGCAAGGACATCCCGCTGCTCTTCGCCAACCCGCACTCGCTCATCGAAGGCATGGTGATCGCCTGCCACGCGATCCGCTCCCACCACGCCTTCATCTACCTGCGCGGCGAGACCGTGCCGGTGCTGCGCCGGCTGCACGAGGCCGTACGCGAAGCCCGCGAGGCTGGGTATATCGGGCCCGACGCGCTCGGCAGCGGCCTCGACCTGGAGATCACCGTGCACGCGGGCGCCGGCGCCTACATCTGCGGTGAGGAGACGGCGCTGCTCGACTCGCTCGAAGGCCGCCGCGGCCAGCCCCGGCTGCGACCGCCCTTCCCGGCCGTCGCCGGCCTCTACGCCTGCCCCACCGTGGTGAACAACGTCGAGTCCATCGCCTCGGTGCCCGCGATCCTGCACCGCGGCAAGGAGTGGTTCCGCTCGATGGGCAGCGAGAAGTCCCCGGGCTTCACGCTCTACTCACTGAGCGGGCACGTCGTCAACCCCGGCCAGTACGAGGCCCCGCTGGGCATCACGCTCCGGCAGATCCTCGACATGAGCGGCGGCATCCGACCCGGCCACCGGCTCAAGTTCTGGACGCCGGGCGGCTCCTCGACCCCGATGTTCACCGACGAGCACCTCGACGTCCCCCTCGACTACGAGGGCGTCGGCGCGGCCGGCTCGATGCTCGGCACCAAGGCGCTCCAGTGCTTCGACGAGACGACCTGTGTGGTGCGGGCCGTCACCCGCTGGACCGAGTTCTACGCCCACGAGTCCTGCGGCAAGTGCACTCCCTGCCGCGAAGGAACCTACTGGCTCGTCCAGTTGCTGCGCGACATCGAAGCCGGCAAGGGCACCATGAACGACCTCGACAAGCTCAACGACATCGCGGACACCATCAACGGCAAGTCGTTCTGCGCCCTGGGCGACGGCGCGGCCAGCCCGATCTTCTCCTCGCTCAAGTACTTCCGCGCGGAGTACGAGCAGCACGTCACCGGCAAGGGCTGCCCCTTCGACCCGGCCGCGTCCACCGTCTGGGCCGACGGCCCGAACCCCGCTCACCTGGAGGTGAACGCATGACAGTCACCACGAGCGCTCCCTCCGGAGGTGGCGCGGCGGCGGTGCCGCCCGAAGACCTCGTGTCGCTCACGATCGACGGCATCGAGATCTCGGTCCCCAAGGGGACCCTGGTCATCCGCGCCGCCGAACTGCTCGGCATCGAGATCCCGCGCTTCTGCGACCACCCGCTGCTCGACCCGGCCGGCGCCTGCCGGCAGTGCATCGTCGAAGTGGAGGGCCAGCGCAAGCCGATGGCCTCCTGCACCATCACCTGCACCGACGGCATGGTGGTCAAGTCGCAGATCACCTCGCCCGTCGCCGAGAAGGCCCAGCGCGGGGTGATGGAGCTGCTGCTCATCAACCACCCGCTGGACTGCCCGGTCTGCGACAAGGGCGGCGAGTGCCCGCTGCAGAACCAGGCGATGTCGGCGGGCCAGGCGGACAGCCGCTTCGAGGGTCTCAAGCGGACCTTCGAGAAGCCGGTGCCGATCTCCCCGCAGGTGCTGCTGGACCGCGAGCGCTGTGTGCTGTGCGCGCGGTGCACCCGGTTCTCCAACCAGATCGCCGGCGACCCGATGATCGAGCTGCTGGAGCGCGGCGCGCTCCAGCAGGTGGGCATCGGCGAGGGCGACCCCTTCGAGTCGTACTTCTCCGGCAACACCATCCAGATCTGCCCGGTCGGCGCGCTCACCTCGGCCGCCTACCGGTTCCGCTCCCGCCCGTTCGACCTGGTGTCCTCGCCGAGCGTGTGCGAGCACTGCTCAGGCGGCTGCGCGACCCGTACCGACCACCGGCGCGGCAAGGTCATGCGCCGGCTGGCGGCCGACGACCCGGAGGTCAACGAGGAGTGGGTCTGCGACAAGGGCCGCTTCGGCTTCCGCTACGCGCAGCGCCCCGACCGGCTCTCGCACCCGCTGGTGCGCAACGCCGAGAGCGGTGAGCTGGAGACCGCGAGCTGGCCGGAGGCGCTGGCAGCCGCTGCCGCCGGACTCGCCGGGGCGCGCGGCAGGACCGGTGTCCTCACCGGTGGCCGGCTGACCGTCGAGGACGCGTACGCGTACGCCAAGTTCGCCCGGGTCGCCCTCGACACCAACGACATCGACTTCCGCGCCCGGCTGCACAGCGGCGAGGAGGCCGACTTCCTGGCCTCCCGGGTCGCCGGTCGCGGCCGGGACCTGGACGGCGCCGGGCTGACCAACACGACGCTGGAGAAGGCCCCGGCCGTCCTGCTCGTCGGCTTCGAGGCGGAGGAGGAGGCCCCCGGCGTCTTCCTGCGGCTGCGCAAGGCCCACCGGGTGCACGGCCAGCGCACCTTCGCGCTCGCCACGCACGCGACCCGCGGCCTTGCGAAGGCCGGCGGCACGCTGCTGCCCGCCGCCCCCGGGACCGAGACCGAGTGGCTGGACGCGCTCGCGGCCGGCAGCGGCCTCGAAGGGGACGGCCGCCTCGCGGCGGACGCGCTGCGGACCGCCGGCTCGGTGATCATCGTCGGCGAGCGACTGGCCGCGGTGCCGGGCGCGCTGACCGCCGCCGTACGGGCCGCGAGCGCGACCGGCGCGGAGCTGGTGTGGATTCCGCGCCGCGCGGGCGAGCGGGGCGCCATCGAGGCGGGGGCCCTGCCGGGGCTGCTGCCCGGCGGCCGGCCCGGCACCGACCCGCGGGCCCGCGACGAGGTCGCCGCGGCCTGGGGCCTGGCCGAACTCCCGCACCGGCACGGCCGCGACACCGGCCAGAT
>NZ_JAYMZR010000024.1:0-18678 GCF_035828615.1 Streptomyces sp. H27-D2
CCGTCCAGGGGCCCATGCCTTCTAGGGCCCACGCGGTGGCGGGGAAGGTGAGCGAGAAGGCGGCCACGCCCAGCGCGGCGAGGGCGGTGCCGCCGTTGACCGCTATCGCGGGCGGCCGAGTAGCGCTATCCTGTGTTGTCATGCATGAGCGTAGCAGTGTGGGTGATCTGGCCGTTCTCCTGCGGGAGAGCTTCGAGCGCTACTCGCCGGGTGAGAAGCTGCCGTCGAGCCGCGCCCTGGTCGAGCGGCACCGGGTGAGCCCGGTGACCGTCTCCCGGGCGCTCGCCGCGCTGGCCTCCGAGGGGCTGGTGGTGACCCGGCCCGGAGCGGGCGCCTTCCGCGCGCAGCCCCGCTCTGGCACCCCCAGAGTCGGCGACACCTCGTGGCAGGAACTCGCGCTGAGCGTCGAATCGGCCGCCGACCAGGTGCCCCGCACCGTCGACGCCTCCGGCGTACTGGCCACCCTGGCCGCACCGCCGCCCGGCGTCATCGAGTTCAACGGCGGCTATCTGCACCCCGCCCTCCAGCCGGAACGGGCGCTGGCCGCCGCCCTCGCGCGGGCGGGCAGACGGCCCGGCGCGTGGGGCCGGCCGCCCGTGGAGGGGCTGCCGGAGCTGCGGGAGTGGTTCGCCCGCGAGATCGGCGGTCCTGGCGGCAGGGTCGGCGCGGCCGACGTGCTCGTCACCGGCGGCGGCCAGAGCGCCCTGACCACAGCGCTGCGGGCGCTCGCCCCGCCCGGCGCGCCCGTACTCGTCGAATCCCCCACCTACCCGGGGATGCTCGCGGTCGCCCGTGCCTCCGGGCTGCGCCCGGTGCCCGTCCCGATGGACACGGACGGCGTGCGGCCCGAACTGCTCGCCGAGGCGTTCCGGGCCACCGGGGCGCGGGTCTTCGTCTGCCAGCCGCTCTTCCAGAACCCGACCGGGGCGGTGCTGGCGGCCGAGCGCCGCCGGGCCGTCCTGGACGTCGCCCGCGCGGCCGGGGCCTTCGTCATCGAGGACGACTTCGCCCGCCGGCTCGTCCACGAGCACGCGGCCCCGCTGCCGCCGGCGCTCGCGGCGGACGACCCCGACGGCACGGTGGTGCACGTCTGCTCGCTGACCAAGGTCACCTCGCCGAGCCTGCGGGTCGGCGCGCTCGCCGCGCACGGCCCGGTGCTGGAGCGGCTGCGCGCGATCCAGGTCGTCGACAGCTTCTTCGTGGCCAGGCCGCTCCAGGAAGCGGCCCTCGAACTCGTCGGAGCGCCCGCCTGGGGCCGCCACCTGCGGACGGTCGCCGTCGAACTGCGCTCCCGGCGCGAGGCCATGGTCACCGCGCTCCGCCGGGACCTGCCGGGACTCCCGGTGCCCCACATCCCGTCGGGCGGCTACCACCTGTGGCTGCGACTGCCGGACGGCGCGGACGAGGCCGCCGTGGTGAACGCGGCTCTGCGCGCGGGCGTGGCCCTCGCCGCCGGCCGCCCCTACTTCGCGGCCGAACCGCCCGCGGCCCACCTGCGGCTGAGTTTCGGCATGGTGGCCGGACCGGCGGAGATCGCGGAGGGCGTACGGCGGCTGCGCGCGGCCTGCGCGGAAACGCTCGGCACCGCCTGGCACGACGCGTAATCGGCTCGACGCGGCCGGGGGTCTGCTGCGAGCCTCCCGCCATGAACGAAATGAGTGACGCGAGCGGGACGAATGGCGTGAGGGGTGCGGGCGGTGGGAGTGGCGTGAGTGATGCGAGCGGCTCAGGTGGCGGAAGTGACCCCGTCCGCGCGGCCGGCGCGCCTCGCACCGTGACCGGTGGCTACGAGATCTCCACCGACCCGTCCCGGCTGGACGCGGCCCGTATCCACCACTGGCTCTCCACGGACGCGTACTGGGCTCTCGGCCGACCGCGCGAACAGCAGGACCGGGCCATCGCGGGATCGCTCAACTTCGGCGTGTACGAGCCGGGTTCGGGCCGCCAGGTCGGGTACGCCCGCGTCATCACCGACCACGCGACCTTCGCCTGGCTGTGCGACGTCTATGTGGACCCCGCGGCCCGCGGTCACGGCCTGGGCGTGGCCCTGACCGCCGCCGCCCGCGACCACCTCACGCCCTACGGCCTGCGGCGCATGCTGCTCGCCACGGACGACGCGCACGGCGTCTACGCGAAGGTCGGCTTCAAACCACTCGACGACGTGGCGAAGTGGATGGCCCTCAAGCTGCGTTGAGGCGTAGCCGATGCCCCGCGCGGCCGAGCCGTGCGGCGTTCCGAGGAACGCCGCACGGGGGCGCACGAGGTCACAGGCTCACGCTCACCTCAAGCGCCCCGTCACCCACCCGCCGCTCGACGACGCCGATCCGGCCCGCCGCCCGCACATCGGCCTCGACCAGCGCGAACCGGTCCAGCACCGCGCGCGGCCCGGAGACGACGGCCTTCGCCACCTCGGTGCGCATCGACACCTTCGCCGCCGACTTGGCCCTGCGGACCGCCGAGACGGCTTCCGCCGCGGTCGCCAGCAGTCCGCCGTCCGCGGCGCCCGCCCGTTCGCGAATCGCGTCCGCGACGGGCCACTCGGCGCGGTGCACCGAGCCTGGCGCCCACCACGACCACACCTCTTCCGTGACGAACGGCAGCACCGGGGCGAACAGGCGCAGCAGGGTGTCGAGAGCGGCCATCAGCGCCGCCCGCGCCGATTCCGTACCGGCGGCGGCGTCCCGCGAACCGGGCGGCGAACCGGACGGCGCCCCGTCCCGCGCCCCCGGCCGGTCTTCGGACTGCGCGCCGTACGCGCGCTCCTTCACCAGCTCCAGATAGTCGTCGCAGAAGCGCCAGAAGAACTTCTCGGTGTGCTCCAGGGCGCGCGCGTAGTCGAAGTCCTCGAACGCGGCGGTCGCCTCCTCGACGGTCGCCGCCAGCTCGCTCAGCATCGCCAGGTCCAGCGGCTCGGTGACCGGCGTGGCCGCGGACACCTCGCCGAAGCTCAGCACGAACCTGCTCGCGTTGAGGATTTTCACCGCGAGCCGGCGGCCGATCTTCATCTGGCCGACGTCGAACGCCCGGTCCGCCCCCGGCCGCCCGCCGGCCGCCCAGTACCGGACCGCGTCGGACCCGTGCTGGTGGAGCAGGGCCGCCGGAGTGACCACGTTGCCCTGGGACTTCGACATCTTCTTGCGGTCCGGGTCGAGGATCCAGCCGGAGATCGCGGCGTGCTTCCAGGGCAGCACGCCGTGCTCGGCGTGCGCCCGGACGACGGTGGCGAACAGCCAGGTGCGGATGATCTCGTGCGCCTGGGGGCGGACGTCCATCGGGAAGACCCGGGCGAACAGGTCCGGGTCCTTGAGCCACCGGCCGGCGATCTGCGGGGTGAGCGAGGAGGTGGCCCAGGTGTCCATGACGTCGGGGTCGCCGGTGAAGCCGTGCGGCCGGCCGCGCTGCCGCTCGGTACGGCCGTGGGGGGCCTCGGCGCTGGGGTCCACCGGCAGTGAGGCCGCGTCGGGGACGATCGGCCGGGCGTAGTCCGGCTTGCCCTCCGCGTCGAGCGGATACCAGAGCGGGATCGGCACGCCGAAGAACCGCTGGCGGCTGACCAGCCAGTCGCCGTTGAGTCCGCCGACCCAGTTCTCGTAGCGCACCCGCATATGTTCGGGGTGCCAGCGCAGTTCACCGCCGCGCCGCAGCAACTCCTCGCGCAGCGGGACGTCACGGCCGCCGTTGCGCAGGTACCACTGGCGGGTGGTGACGATCTCCAGGGGCTTGCCGCCCTTCTCGAAGAACTTCACCGCGTGGGTCATGGGACGCGGGTCGCTCTCCATGTCACCGCTCGCGCGCAGCATCTCGACGACGCGCTCGCGGGCGGTGTGCGCGGTGGCCCCGACGAGCGCGCCGTAAGCGCCGCGCGCCTGTGGCGAGTCCAGCCCGGCGGGCGGCTCGGCGAGGAAGCGGCCGTCCCAGCCGATGACGGGGCGGGTCGGCAACCGCAGTTCGCGCCACCACGTCACGTCCGTCGTGTCGCCGAAGGTGCACACCATGGCGATCCCGGAGCCCTTCTCCGGGTCGGCCAGCGGGTGCGCCATGACCGGCACGTCGACGCCGAAGAGCGGGGTGCGCAGCGTCGTGCCGAACAGCTCCAGGTAGCGCGCGTCGTCGGGGTGGGCGACGAGGGCGACGCAGGCGGGCAGCAGTTCGGGGCGGGTCGTGTCGATCATGACCTTGCGGCCGTCCGCGCCGTGGAAGGCCAGCCGGTGATACGCGGCCTCGCGCTCGCGGTCCTCAAGTTCCGCCTGGGCGACGGCCGTACGGAAGGTGACATCCCAGAGGGTGGGCGCCTCGGACAGGTACGCCTCGCCGCGCGAGAGGTTCCGCAAAAAGGCGAACTGCGAGGTGGCGCGGGCCTCGGCGCCGATCGTCCGGTACGTCCGGGTCCAGTCCACCGACAGCCCGAGATACCGCCACAGCTCCTCGAACGCCTTCTCGTCCTCGACGGTCAGCCGCTTGCACAGTTCGATGAAGTTGCGCCGGGAGACGGGGATCTGCTGACTGCCGGCCTTCTCCGGCGCGGTGAAGCCGGCGTCGTAGGGGAGCGCCGGTTCGCACCGGACCCCGAAGCGGTTCTGCACCCGGCGCTCGGTGGGCAGGCCGTTGTCGTCCCACCCCATGGGGTAGAAGACTTCCTTGCCGCGCATGCGCTGATAGCGGGCGATCGCGTCGGTGTGCGTATAGGAGAAGACGTGCCCGACGTGCAGCGACCCGCTGACGGTGGGCGGCGGGGTGTCGTTCGAGAACACCTGGTCGCGCGACTTGGAGCGGTCGAATACGAATACGCCGGACTCGTCCCACCGTCGAGACCACTTCTCTTCCAGCCCGTCGAGGACGGGCCTCTCGGGAACGCCGGTACGGCGGTGGGTGAGCGTCATGCCTCAGGATGCTAGCCGCGCGGGTGGCTCGATGATCGGGGATTATCACGCTGCGCTGTATCGGGCCCGTCTGGCCGGCGCCATGACCTCGAAGGTCTGGCCGACGGCGCCCTCGGCGTCCCAGCGGCCGGCGGCTTCCGTAGCCGCTCCCTGACGACGTGGGCCACGTATCGCTGCACCACACCCAAGTGCCCGACCAGGTCGGACGCCGACCAGCCGGGGGCAGGACGGCACCAGGGGCGCCCCGTCGGCCTCCGCCCCCTACGGACCGCGACTTTGAACGCCAGGTTCCCGACGGGGAGATGGTCCGTGGCTTCACTTTGCGAGCCGGGGCCCGGTTCGCACCTCGGTTGGCGGGCGCGGAACCGGCTGCCGTTCAGCCGCCCGGAGTGAACACGAGCGAGGCGTTGTGCCCGCCGAAGCCGAAGGAATTCGTCAGTGCCGCCGTCAGTCCGCCGTGCCGGGGTCCGCCTGTGACGATGTCGAGCTTCACCGCCGGGTCGAGCGAGTCGAGGTTCTGGGTGGCGGGGATGACGCCGTCGCGGACCGCGAGGATCGCGGCGAGCGCGCCGATCGCTCCCGCTGCTCCGAAGAGGTGGCCGGTCATCGACTTGGTCGCGGTGACGGCCGGGTGGGCGCCGATGGCTTCGGTGATCGACTGGGCTTCGACGAGATCGCCCTTGGGAGTGGAGGTCGCGTGGGCGTGGACGTGCTCGATCGCCCGCGGGGGCAGCCCCGCGGCGGCCAGAGCCAGGCGCATCGCGCGGATTTGACCGTCGGGGTGTGCGGCGGTGATGTGGTGCGCGTCCGAGGTGACGCCCGCTCCGGCGAGTGTCGCGTGGCGGCGGGCCGCCCGGGCGGCGGCGAACTCCGCGCGCTCCAGGACGATCACGACGGCCCCCTCACCGATGACGAAGCCGTCGCGGTCGGCGTCGAAGGGCCGGGATGCCCGCTGGGGCGCGTCATTGCGTGTCGAGTGCGCCTTGGCCTGGGCGAACCCGGCCAGCGGCAGCGGATGGATGCAGGCTTCGGTGCCGCCCGCCACGACCACGTCGGCCCGCCCGAGGCGGATCAGGTCCAGCCCCATCGCTATCGCTTCGGCCCCGGACGCGCAGGCGCTGACCGGAGTGTGGGCGCCGCCGCGGGCTCCGAGGTCGATGCTGACCCAGGCGGCGGGACCGTTCGCCATCAGCATCGGGATGGTGTGCGGAGACACCCGCCGCACCCCGGAGGCTTCCAGGACGTCGTCCTGGCCGAGCAGGGACAGGGCGCCCCCGGTGCCGGTGCCGATCACCACGGCCAGCCGCTCCGGATCGACACCGGGCGTGCCCGCGTCGGCCCATGCCTCGCGGGCGGCGACGAGCGCGATCTGTTCGCACCGGTCCATCCGGCGGGCCTGCACCCGGTCCAGGACCTCGGACGGTTCCACCTTGAGCCGGCCCGCGATCCGCACGGGCAGGCCGGCCGCCCACTCCTCCTCGATCGCGCTGATCCCGGACCGGCCGGCCAGCATCCCGGCCCAGGTCGAGGCGGTGTCCCCGCCGAGCGGTGTCGTCGCTCCGAGACCTGTGACCACCACGTTGTCAGTGTCAGCACGCACTGGGTGAACCCTCTTTGTAGTAGATGCACAACTCCCCGCGCGGATGATCGCGGGAGGAGATCGACTCACTGGCCACTCTGCCAAGGGAATTGGGGTCGACCAGGTGCTGTGATCCACGGAGTCCGGCATCTGGAGTTTGTAGGGTTTGATCATTCGGGATCCCCACGGTGGAGATTGTGGCCGAATGGGGCGGACTGCACAGCGGGGTCCCCGCGAAGGCAGACCTGGAGACCCGGTATCCGCCTCCCAGCGCTGGCTGGATGTAGGGAATGTCCCAGGTCCAGCGGTGATCGGTGCAGCGGCTGAAGTGAAGCTCACCCCCTCCCGGTCCAAGGGGAGAGCTGTGCAGGAGGGGCTTCGGCGTAGGCGGCGTCGAGCAGTCCCTAGGCTGCACGGGCGATGCGTGTGAGGCGCTACGAAGGAACCGAGCAAACCAGGACCAGGGAAGCGTTCAGGGCGGGTTGCTCGCGTAGGGCGCCGTGGCGCTGGTCCCAGGCTCCCGAGTCGAGGCCGCGGCGAAGTGCCTCGGTGTACTGCTCGCACACTGCGGCGTCCACGAAGCTCCAGGCCGAACACGCCTGCCGGGCACCGGGATCCAGGAACTGCTCCGGGCTCGCGTAGTACGCCTCGTTGAAGCCGTCCGTGCAGCCGGCCGGGATCGGGACGGGCTGCGCCGTCACCTCTCCGCCCAGCGCGTCGGAGATGGTGGCTATGGACGGGTAGCGCCGGGCTTCGGTGTCCAGGACCGCGGGCGCGTACTCGTACAGCCAGAAGTCCCGCACCCGATCGGGATCACAGGTCAGCACGACCACCGGGCCGCGAGCCACGCGCCGCATCTCGCGCAGCCCGGCCACCGACGTTCACCACGGTCCGCGCATCACCCAGGGCTTTGGTGATGGCATCGGCAATACGGCGGTCGGGCTGGCGGTAGCCGGCATAGCCTCCACCGATCGTGCCGTAGTCCGCATCCCCCGCACTGCCATCAACTCTCTGTATGTTCATGACAGGAACATACCGAACTGGCCCGCCATCCCCCCGCCATTCGCCAGGTAGCGCGCTCCTCCGCCATCTCTCGTGCTCAGTTCAGGGTGTCTGTGTCCAGCCGGACGAGCGCACCCGGCACCCCGGCGCGCAGCTCCGGGTCCGGATCGCCGAGCAGCCCGAACAGGTGTGCCGACCGCCCCCTGATCGTCGCGGACGCCTCCACGTAGTGGGCGACCCAGGCAGCGTGCTCCTCCTCGTCCTCGAAGTCGGTCCAGATCTCGTCCGGGTCCGGTTCCTTCTCGCCCGCGATGCCGCACAGCAGCTCCAGGATCGCGCCGCGGTCGCGCACCGTCGGCAGGAGGAGCAGGTCGAAGAGGAAGGGGACGCAGGCGACCGTGCAGGCGTCCTGATGGTGCACCGCGCCGTACATGCCGTCCAGCGCGATGTCCCGCTCGGAGGGGTCGTCCGAAGCCAAACCGCGCAGCAGCCGCGGCACGTCCGACGCGTCGCCGTAGGCATGGTCCATGGACGCCCAGTCGACGTTCTCGATCCCCGTAAACACTGTTCCGCCCTCCCGTTGCCCTCGCGTGTGGCCGCCACTGATCACAGTGCCGCACGCCACTGACAATCGATCATCCGGCCGACCTTGGCGCTCAGGAAGAGGACCTGACGGTTCCGGGAGGAGTAGACCGCAGGCGGCGATGGCCTCGTCGACGCGGCCCGGTAAGGGCTACGAGTCCGTCGGCCACCACCGCTGACTACGCCGCGGGGCCGAGATGGCCTTCGAGGACGGTCGGGGTGATCGGCGGGCGGTCCCAGAGGGCGAGGAGTTCATTTGCGATGGCACCGATCGCGAGCGGGTGCCGATTGCCGCGTACCTCGATGGCGGCAGCCGACAGGCCGCGCGGGACAGCTCCGGCGTCGAGGAGGACGCGCCACTCCTCCGGCCCGAGCTGCAGGAACTCCAGTCCGGTCAGCTTGGCGATCTCCAGCGGGTCGGCGAGCGTACCGGGGTAGGCGGTGAGGGTCCGCAGGCGGGGCAGCCCAGTGACGGGGGCCAGGCTGAGCGGCTCACCATCCCACACGCCGATGCTCAGCACCTCCAGCCCGGCGTCGGCGGCGGCCTGGACACTTGTCAGGCTTCCGACGTTGACCCTGGCCACGACCGGCGGTTTGTCCCCGCGACGGCCGCTGCGCCCTTCCCCGCGCCCGTTCATCACCAGGTCGGTGAGGGAGTCGGCGAGCAGGTCGGCGCCGATGTTCTGCTCATGGTCGAGCACGATGATCTGCCCTGTGTGTCCGCGCGGACCCGGTGTCAGGTCGACCGCGATCCGGTCGCCGCCGCCGGTGTCGGCGAAGGCGATCCAGCCGGGTGAGCCGACCAGCCCCTGTACCGCGGCGTCGGGCGGGGTGGCGACCGCAGCCGTAGCCGCGAACTCCCAGGGGCACGGACGGGACGGCGCGTCAGCGATGTACAGGTCATCCGGTGAGAAGAGCTCGCAGCCGACCGCCTCGAAGACGCGCTCCGCAGCCTCGTAGTCGCCGCCCCAGTCCCCCCGCCGCGCCCGCGTCACCCGGTAGAGCACCTTGAGCTCGTCGGGCAACGCGACGCCGAGGCGCGCTTCCGCGGCGGCGATCTCCGCCTCGGTCGCACCGATGGCACCAGGGATCCGCTCGCGGAGCGTCCGCTCCAGCGACGCCAAATCCACCGACGGGGCCGGCACCACCCCGGGCGCCGGCTCGGGCAAGCGGCGCCAGGGCTCAGGGACGGAGCCCTCGACCAGGATGAGCGAACCCGGGTACGGACCGATGCCGGCCTCCACAGCGGGGCTGGGACCGAGCAGGTGGAGCATGGTCCTTCCGCTCGGCGAGATCTCCGCCACGAACGGGATGCCATCGGCGCCGGCGTCCGCGAGCGCGCTCTGCACCCGCTTCACCGCCTCGAACTCGTCCTGCATGTCCTCGACCTGGGCGGCTCGTCCGGGCGGCGGAAGCCGCCGCCGCAGGGGCAGACTCCACCCGTCTGGGCCGATGCGTCCCGCCACGTGGCCGCCCGGGGCGGCAAGGCTCTCCGCGTTGGCGGCCCGCAGGAGCCGCAGCACGGGCTCCCAGGTCGTGAAGTCATGTATCGAGGGCAACAGTGGCCTCCGGTCGTTCCGGTGATCGTAGGGGGGCGGCGAGGGCGGGCGCGTTGTGGCGGTGATTATTACGGAAAGCCGCCACCCTTGCCGACCTCAAGCGATCACTCGGGCCAACTAAAACGCTTAGGGGCCAACTGAAGCGCTAAGTCACAAACAGCTGTGACTGAGCGCTTCAGTTGGCCCCATCGGCCATGTAGAGCGCTCAGCTCGCGAGGCTCTGCCGAGGAAGCGTCCAGCGGCGCATCCGGAAGGTGGACCTTTGCGGAGACTGCGGCCTGGGAGGGCGTACGTGGGCTTACCTGCGACGACTCGGGGCCAGGTGGACCAGGCGTCCTGACGTTGGCCGTTCGCCCCCTGTTAGGTCTTACTCCGCGCCCGCCAGCGCCGGCCGGGCGGCCGTCCGGGGCGACGTCACGCAGGGACGCCGAGCGGCGGGTGCTCGAGCACGCGGGGCTTGTACTCGACCAGTTGGATGCGGCCGTCGAAGGTGCGGTGCTCGATCATGTCGAGGGCAACGTCCGGATAGCCGTCGTAGATGCGTTCTTCGCCCGTGGCCCCGGTGATCACCGGGAACATTACGACCCGGAAGCGGTCGACGAGTCCGGCTCGTAGCAGGGACCGGCACAGGCTGAGGCTGCCGATTGTGCTGAGGAGCCCCGAGCCACTCGACTTCATGGCGCGGACCGTCTCGACGGCGTCGTCGCGGACGAGCGTGGAGTTGGCCCACGTCAGTGGCTTCTCGAGTGAGGAGGAGAACACCATCTTGGACGCTTGCGTGAGCTCGTCGACGGACGCCTCTTCTTCGGGCCTGAACTCGTCTTGGCCATCCGGGACCTTGCCTGTGGCGAAGCCCGACATCAGGCGGTAGGTGTTCGCTCCCATCAGGTAGGTGGCCTCGGGCTGCTCGCCGAGCCATGCGAGGTACTCCGGGCCCTCAAGGCCCCAGAACCCGGGCCATCCCTCTCCTGATGCGTGGCCGTCGAGGGAGGTGATGAAGTCGACGAGGAGCTCAGACATGGCGGTTGTCCTTTCCTGGGGTGTCACGAGCTTGGACTGGCCGGGAGCCACAAACTCATCGGCCGCGCTGTGGAGTATCGAGAAAACCCATGCCGCTGCAGCCGATCGGATCGGCGGAGCGCCACCCGCGAACGGCCCGGTGTGACTTTTCATCACAGTTGGCACCATGCCGACCGGCTGAACTGGCCTGACGCGGTGTCTTTTTCATGATGGCTGGCACCGGATGGTCAAGATTGTTGGCACCTGCTCCGTATTTTCACCCTGGTTGGCACCAGGACCGTTGACGTTGCCCCTGGTCGCAAGCCGTGAGCCGTCGGGGTTGACGATCGCGGACGCCTCACATGCCAGTCCGCTCGACCCGATGCCAACCGTGGCGAAAAGTCGCACCCGGGCCAACCGTCACGCTCAGCCGGGCCAAGTACAACGCTCAGGGGCCAACTGAATCGCTCAGTCACAAGCGGTCCGTACGCCGACCACACCTCGTTGCATAAACCTGCCGCTGTCCGTATAGTCATACTCTCAACGAGGAGGGTTCGATGGCTGTACGGGCAGCAGTGGCGGGAGCGAGCGGGTATGCGGGCGGCGAAGTGTTGCGCCTGCTGCTCGGGCACCCCGAGGTGGTGATCGGCGCGCTGACCGGGCACTCCAACGCGGGTCAGCGCCTGGGCGCGCTGCAGCCGCAGCTGCTGCCGCTGGCCGACCGGGTGCTGGAGCCGACTGCCGTCGAGGCGCTCGCTGGGCACGACGTCGTCTTTCTCGCGCTGCCGCACGGACAGTCCGCCGCCGTCGCCGAGCAACTGGGCGAGGATGTGCTGATCGTCGACTGCGGCGCCGACTTCCGGCTCACGGACGCCGCCGACTGGGAGGCGTTCTACGGTTCCCCGCACGCCGGCGCCTGGCCGTACGGGCTCCCCGAGCTGCCCGGGGCCCGGGACGCGCTGCGCGGCTCGCGCCGCGTCGCGGTGCCCGGCTGCTATCCGACCGCCGTCTCGCTCGCCCTCTTCCCGGCGTACGCGGCCGGGCTCGCCGAGCCGGAAGCGGTCATCGTCGCCGCCTCCGGCACCTCCGGCGCGGGCAAGGCGGCCAAGCCGCACCTGATGGGCAGCGAGGTGCTGGGCTCGATGAGCCCGTACGGGGTGGGCGGCGGGCACCGGCACACCCCCGAGATGATCCAGAACCTGTCGGCGGCGGCCGGAGAGCGCGTGTCGGTGTCGTTCACGCCGACGCTCGCGCCGATGTCGCGCGGCATCCTCGCGACCTGCACCGCCAAGGCCAAGCCGGGCGTGACGGCGGCGCGAGTGCGCGAGGCGTACGAGAAGGCCTTCGCCGCAGAACCGTTTGTGCACCTGCTGCCCGAGGGCCAGTGGCCCTCGACCGCCGCGGTGTACGGCTCGAACGCGGCGCTGCTCCAGGTCGCCTACGACGCGGCGGCCGGCCGCATCATCGTGATCAGCGCGATCGACAACCTCACCAAGGGCACCGCCGGCGGCGCGGTGCAGAGCATGAACATCGCCCTCGGCCTCCCCGAGGAGCTGGGACTTTCCACGATCGGAGTGGCGCCGTGAGCGTGACCGCAGCAAAGGGATTCACAGCGGCGGGCATCGCCGCCGGAATCAAGGATTCGGGCGGCCCCGACCTCGCACTCGTCGTCAACCAGGGCCCGCGCTTCGACGCGGCCGGCGTCTTCACCTCCAACCGGGTCAAGGCCGCCCCCGTCGTCTGGTCGGAGCAGGTGCTCAAGGGCGGCAGGGTCTCGGCCGTCGTCCTCAACTCCGGCGGAGCCAACGCCTGTACGGGCCCGCTCGGCTTCCAGGACACCCACGCCACCGCCGAGAAGGTCGCCGAGGTGCTCGGCGCGGCGGACGGCGCGGCTGAGGTCGCCGCGGGCGAGATCGCCGTCGCCTCGACCGGGCTGATCGGCCTGCGGCTCCCGATGGGCAAACTGCTCCCCGGCATCGAGGCCGCCGCTGCCGAACTCTCCGCGCACGGCGGCGAGAAGGCCGCCATCGCCATCAAGACCACCGACAGCGTCCACAAGACGGCGGTCGTGGAGGGCGACGGCTGGACCGTCGGCGGCATGGCCAAGGGCGCGGGCATGCTCGCGCCGGGCCTGGCCACCATGCTCGTCGTGCTCACCACCGACGCCGACCTGGACGACAAGGTCCTCGACGAAGCGCTGCGCGCCGCGACCCGTACGACCTTCGACCGAGTCGACTCCGACGGCTGCATGTCGACCAACGACACCGTGCTGCTGCTCACCTCCGGTGCGTCCGCCGTCACACCGGGCCGCGAGGTGTTCGCCGAGGCGGTCCGCGCCGTCTGCGACGACCTGGCCCTGCAGCTGATCGGCGACGCCGAGGGCGCTTCCAAGGACATCCGGATCGAGGTCGTGGGCGCCGCGAGCGAGGACGACGCCGTCGAGGTGGGCCGCTCCATCGCCCGTAACAACCTGCTCAAGTGCGCGATCCACGGCGAGGACCCCAACTGGGGCCGGGTGCTGTCCGCGATCGGCACCACCTCCGCCGCCTTCGAGCCCGACGAGCTGAACGTCGCCATCAACGACGTCTGGGTGTGCCGGAAGGGCTCGGTCGGCGAGGACCGCGACCTGGTCG
Source organism: Streptomyces sp. H27-D2 (assembly GCF_035828615.1). Lineage (NCBI taxonomy): Bacteria > Bacillati > Actinomycetota > Actinomycetes > Kitasatosporales > Streptomycetaceae > Streptomyces > Streptomyces sp. H27-D2. Next base: position 13,235 of record NZ_JAYMZR010000024.1, read on the forward strand.
ACATGCGCTACCGCGAGGTCCGGATCACCGCCGACCTGGCCGCGGGCAGCGAGTCGGCCGTTATCTGGGCCAACGACCTCACCGCCGACTACGTCCACGAGAACAGCGCGTACAGCTCATGACCGGCTCCGCGCGCACCCACAGCGCCCTGCCCAAGGCCCGCACCCTCATCGAGGCGCTGCCCTGGCTCACCCACCACCACGGCAAGACCGTCGTCATCAAGTTCGGCGGCAACGCCATGATCGACGACGAACTCAAGCACGCCTTCGCCCAGGACGTCGTCTTCCTGCGGCACGCGGGCCTGCGCCCCGTCGTCGTGCACGGCGGCGGCCCGCAGATCAGCGCGCAGCTCGACAAACTGGGCCTGACCAGCGAGTTCAAGGCGGGACTGCGGGTCACCACGCCCGAGACGATGGACGTCGTACGGATGGTGTTGGCCGGCCAGGTGCAGCGCGAGCTGGTCGGGCTGCTGAACCGGCACGGCCCGCTGGCCGTCGGCATGACCGGCGAGGACGCCCACACCATGACCGCGACCAAGCGCTACGCCGACATCGACGGCGAGCGGGTGGACATCGGCCGGGTCGGCGACGTCACCGCGATCGACACGGGCGCCATCCAGGCGCTGCTGGACGACGGCCGGATCCCGGTCATCTCCTCGATCGCCCGCAGCGCCGACGACGACCACGTCTACAACGTCAACGCGGACACCGCCGCGGCCGCGCTCGCCGCCGCGCTGGGCGCCGAGACGCTGATGGTCCTCACCGACGTCGAGGGGCTCTACGCGGACTGGCCCAACAGCGACGACGTCATCAGCCAGCTCACCGCGCTGGAGCTGGAGAAGCTGCTGCCCGAGCTGGCCAGCGGAATGGTCCCCAAGATGGAGGGCTGCCTGCACGCCGTACGGAACGGGGTCACCACCGCGCGGGTGATCGACGGCCGGGTGCAGCACGCCATCCTGCTGGAGATCTTCACCGACGAGGGCATCGGGACGATGGTCGTGCCCGACCGGAACGGCTCCGACCAGCAGACCCCGAAGAACCCCGAAGGGGGAGCGTGATGACCAACCAGGAGATCACCCGGCGCTGGCAGGGCGCGCTCATGGACAACTACGGGACGCCGCGGCTGCCGCTGGTGCGCGGCGAGGGCGTCACCGTCTGGGACGCCGACGGACGCGCGTACCTCGACTTCGTCGGCGGCATCGCGGTCAACTCCCTCGGCCACGCGCACCCGGCCGTCGTCGAGGCGGTCACCGCGCAGATCGGCACCCTCGGGCATGTCTCGAACCTCTTCGTCGCCGAGCCCCCGGTGGCCCTCGCCGAGCGGCTGATCGAGCTCTCCGGCCGCCCCGGCAAGGTCTACTTCTCCAACTCCGGCGCGGAGGCGGTCGAGGCCGCCTTCAAGATCGGACGGCGTACCGGCCGCCGGCACATGGTCGCCGCGGCCGGCGGCTTCCACGGCCGCACCATGGGCGCCCTGGCGCTGACCGGCCAGCCGGGCAAGCGGGAGCCCTTCCTGCCGCTGCCGGGCGACGTCACCCACGTCCCGTACGGCGACGTGGCGGCGCTGCGCGCGGCCGTCAGCACCGAGACGGCGCTCGTCATCATCGAGCCGATCCAGGGCGAGAACGGCGTCATCGTGCCGCCGGCGGGCTATCTGGCCGCCGCCCGCGAGATCACCCGGGCCACCGGGACACTGCTCGTCCTCGACGAGGTCCAGACCGGCATCGGGCGCACGGGCCACTGGTTCGAGTACCAGGCGCAGGGCATCGAGCCCGATGTCGTCACGCTCGCCAAGGGGCTCGGCGGCGGGCTGCCGATCGGCGCGACCCTCGCCTTCGGGGACGCGGCCGACCTGCTGACGCCCGGTCAGCACGGCTCGACCTTCGGCGGCAACCCCGTCGCGTGCGCCGCGGCGCTCGCCGTGCTGGGCGCGATCGAGTCCGAAGGGCTGCTGGAGCGAGTCAAGCGCACCGGCGAGAAGCTGAGGTCCGGAATCGAGGCGCTCGGCCACCCGCTGGTCGACCGGGTCCGCGGCGCCGGACTGCTGCTGGGTATGGTGCTCACAAAGTCCCTCGCGTCGCAGGTGCAGCAGGCGGCTCAGGACGCCGGTCTCCTGGTGAACGCGGTGGCACCCGATGTGGTGCGGCTCGTCCCACCGCTGATTCTCGGAGACGACGCGGTGGAAACGTTCCTCCAGGAGCTGCCCGCCGTCCTCGACGCGAGTGCCGCCCACGCCGAACCTGGGGCCCGATGATCCGATCCGGAGACCGACGACGATGACCGAGACGCAGGACAACGAGGTGCAGCACGCCGGCCAGGCCGTGCCGCAGACCCGCACCGCGCGCCACCGCCGGATCGTGGACATCCTCAACCGGCAGCCGGTGCGCTCGCAGAGCCAGCTCGCGAAGCTGCTCGCCGACGACGGGCTGAGCGTCACTCAGGCGACCCTCTCGCGGGACCTGGACGAGCTGGGCGCGGTGAAGATCCGCAACACCGGCGGCGAGTTGATCTACGCGGTACCCGGCGAGGGCGGCGACCGCACGCCCCGCGCCCCGCTCGGCGAATCGGCGAGCGAGGGCCGGATGGCGCGGCTCGCCGGCGAACTGCTGATCTCGGCGGAGGCGTCCGCGAACCTGGTGGTGCTGCGCACCCCGCCCGGCGCCGCCCAGTTCTTCGCCTCGGCCATCGACCAGGCGGGGGTGCACGAGATCATCGGGACCATCGCCGGGGACGACACGCTGCTGCTCATCAGCCGCGACCCGGCGGGCGGCCAGGAGCTCGCCGACCACCTGATGCGGCTGGCGCAGAAGGCGCAGAAGGCGCAGTAGCGGAAAGGCCGCACCGGCGCGGGCATCGAAGGACGCCCGGTAGCCCGGGGCTTTGGCCGGGGCTACCGGGCGGGTGGTCAGCTCTTGCGCTTGAAACCGTCCGTCGGGATGGCGACCGAACTGCCGTCGGACAGCCGGAGGGTGACGGTCTCGCCGTAGGCGAACACCTCGCGGGCCGCGTAGCCGTCGCCCTTGGGGCGGGTCAGCAGCGTGCACTCGCCCCGGAAGGGGTCGATCACCAGATACGTCGGGACGCCGAAGCGGGCGTACTGCCGGAGCTTGACCGCGTAGTCGTTGTCGTCGTCCTTGGTGGAGACGATCTCGATCGCCGCGAGGGCGTCGCCGTAGGCGTAGGGCGCCACGGCGCCGTCCTCAAGGATGGTCACGTCCGGGACGCGTGGAGGCTCCCCTGGGAACTGCAGGAGCACATCGGAGAGCAGCCGGCCTTTGTCGATACCGGCCGACATCGCGGCCATCTGTACGTCCAGGATCGTCCAGCTCTGGACGTCGCTCCGCGGCGTCATGACGATTTGTCCCCCCACGACCTCGATCTTGAAGCCCTCGAACTCCGCCGCGGCCCGCTCGGCCACCTGGCACAGGATGTCGTCTTGCACCGTCATGGCGTGCGCCTTTCCCGTTCTGACGTCTCGCTGAGTGAATCGTAGACCAGCCCTCGGACACCTGTCTCGGCTCCACATTGACGAAACATACGGCCGAGTGCATACTTATACCCATCAGCGTTTGCGGCATCCACAAACCGGCCCCGGCCGGCCTGGAGCACCAAAGGAGAACCCCGTGACCGAGCGCGTCGTACTCGCCTACTCAGGCGGCCTGGACACCTCCGTCTGCATCGGCTGGATCGCCGAGGAGACGGGCGCCGAGGTCATCGCCGTCGCCGTGGACGTCGGCCAGGGCGGCGAGGACCTGGACGTCATCCGCAAGCGCGCGCTCGCCTGCGGCGCGGTCGAGGCCGAGGTCGCGGACGCCAAGGACGAGTTCGCCGACGAGTACTGCCTCCCGGCGATCAAGGCCAACGCCCTCTACATGGACCGCTACCCGCTGGTCTCCGCGCTGTCCCGGCCGACCATCGTCAAGCACCTGGTCGCCGCCGCCAGGAAGCACGGCGCGACCACCGTCGCCCACGGCTGCACCGGCAAGGGCAACGACCAGGTCCGGTTCGAAGCGGGCATCTCCTCGCTCGCCCCCGACCTCACCTGCATCGCCCCGGTCCGGGACTACGCGATGACGCGGGACAAGGCCATCGCGTTCTGCGAGGAGAAGAACCTCCCGATCGCGACGACCAAGAAGTCCCCGTACTCCATCGACGCCAACGTCTTCGGCCGCGCCGTCGAGACCGGCTTCCTGGAAGACATCTGGAACGCGCCCATCGAGGACGTGTACGAGTACACCCAGAACCCGGCGCTGCCGCGGGAGGCCGACGAGGTCGTCATCACCTTCAAGCAGGGCGCGCCGGTCGCCATCGACGGCAGGCCCGTCAGCGTCCTGCAGGCCATCCAGGAGCTCAACGAGCGCGCCGGGGCGCACGGCGTCGGCCGGCTGGACATGGTCGAGGACCGGCTCGTCGGCATCAAGTCGCGGGAGATCTACGAGGCGCCCGGCGCCATCGCGCTGATCAACGCGCACCAGGAGCTGGAGAACGTCACCGTCGAGCGCGAGCTGGCCCGCTACAAGCGGCAGATCGAGCAGCGGTGGAGCGAGCTGGTCTACGACGGCCTGTGGTTCTCGCCGCTCAAGCGGGCGCTGGACGGCTTCATCGCCGAGGCCAACGAGCACGTCTCCGGCGACATCCGGATGACCCTGCACGGCGGCCGTGCCGTCGTCACGGGCCGGCGGTCCGAGGAGTCGCTCTACGACTTCAACCTCGCCACGTACGACACCGGCGACACCTTCGACCAGTCGCTGTCCAAGGGCTTCATCGAGCTCTTCGGCATGTCGAGCAAGATCGCCGCGAAGCGCGACCAGCAGGTCTGATTCGCGTCCAGTCCCGCAGGACCGGCAGTAACCTCCGTATCACAGCCGCCTCCCCGCCCCACAGTGGGGAGGCGGTCGCACAATCCCAGCCAAGAGGAGCAGCAGTGAGCAACGGCAACAGCGGCGACGTCCGGCTCTGGGGCGGCCGGTTCGCCGACGGACCCTCGGACGAACTGGCGGCGCTCTCCGCGTCGGTGCACTTCGACTGGCCGCTGGCCCCGTACGACATCGCCGGCTCCCGCGCCCACGCCCGCGCGCTGCACACCGCCGGACTGCTCAGCGCCGACGAGTTCCAGCGGATGCTCGGCGGGCTCGACCGGCTCGAAGCCGACGTAGCCGACGGCTCGTTCGTCGGCACCGTCGCCGACGAGGACGTGCACACCGCCCTGGAGCGCGGCCTGCTGGAGCGGCTCGGCGCGGACCTCGGCGGCAAGCTGCGCGCCGGCCGGTCCCGCAACGACCAGGTGGCGACGCTCTTCCGGATGTACCTGCGCGACCACGCCCGGATCGTCGGCGGCCTGATCACCGACCTCCAAGGGGCGCTCGTCGTCCTCGCCGAGGCGCACCCGAACGTCGCGATGCCGGGCCGTACGCACCTCCAGCACGCGCAGCCGGTGCTCTTCGC